>CAZIVU010000039.1:0-10315 GCA_964542865.1 uncultured bacterium
TTTTGAGGGTTTTGCCCTCCGGAGCGTTCCGAAAACTCAATTTCAGCGGTCTGGCGGCTTTTACTGTCCCTGCCTTTGACTGTTTTGAGCCTTTGCCGTTCCCCGTTCCCATTGCGTGGATGTTTGTTCCAAATGGCTTGGGGTTTGTTCCTGTTGACCTTAAACCTTTCTCCTGTTGTGTGTGAGCCGATTTCCCTTCTAAACTTTTTTGAATTTTCCCGGACTGTTTCTGGTGCGCTTTCTGTCCTTTGCTGTTCTCCCCCTTTAGCTTCCTTGCTAGAAATTCTTCCCTGGGCTTTGCCCTAACGGGGAGTTCCGTCCTTACCCTTCCACGTTCCATCTTCCCCGGCTTCATCCTTGCGATTTTCCGTTCCCCCTTACGGTTCACGTGAATGACGTTCTCGCTCTTGAGCTTTGAGTTTCCCTCAAAGCTAAGATGGGGAGAAAGGAGGAACGCTTTTTCGGGATTTACCTCCTCTAAGTGTTCTTGAGGTTGCTTTCTCTCAAACTTACTTCCCCTTTCAGGCTGCCCATTAAATCCTATAGATCCTTCTGGCTTGACTGCCTTTTCAGGTTGCTCCTTAAACCCTGTGGGTTGGTTTCCCTTAAGGCTGAAGTGGGTATTTTTTAACTGATGGGGAAGCTTGTGTGTGTGGCTGCCGGTTTTGAGGTTTTCTGACAGGAGCTTCTCAAACAGCGCGGTGAAAAGGTTCCCCCCCTTGGTTTTTACAGACTTCGCCTTTGTGCTCCCCTTAACTGGCAGGACCTTTATCATTGTCCGTCCCCTGAGATTTCCTTCATTTTAACACAGGAGCGTTCAATCCGAAAGGAGTTTCCTCAGTTTTTTGAGCGCAGCGCTCTTTATCTGTGAGACCCTTGAAACGGATATGTTCAGCACTTCCGATATGGACTTGAGGTCAAGCTCCTCAACGAAAATTAGCTGAAGGATGAGCTTCTCCCTCTCATCGAGCCTGCTTAGAGCCTTTGAAAGCCTCTCCTTAAGGTCATTTATGAGTGCGACCTCTTCCGGGGTTTTCTCCTTCGACGCCAGCGTATCTGCAATCCTGAACTTATCTACTCCCTTAAAGAGCTTCTCCTCAATGCTTACAATGGACGTTATGTCGTCGTAGAGGAGTTTCTCCTTCTCCCCCCTCTTAATCCTCTCCCTCGTCCTCCTCGAGGTAAAGTCGAGGCTCCTGAGAAAGTCGAGTATCTCCCCCCTTATCTTTATGTACGCGTACGTTGAAAACCTTGCCCTGCTGCTGTCGTAGTTGTTGACCGCCTTTATGAGCCCTATAACACCCGTGTTGACGAGGTCATCAAACTCAACAAGCCCTCCAGGTAGCCTCCTGAATATCCTGTTTGCTATCTTTTTCACCAAGGGGAGGTTATCCTCTATCAGCTCCCTCTTTGATTTCCTGTACATACAGCCTCTACTTTGCAAGGTTGAAGAGCTTCTGCCAGAAATTGCTGCTTCTCTTTCGGGGAGGCGTGCCGGCTTCCCTTCCGGCTATCTTCACAACCGCTTCGGAGAATGGGTCAAACGGGTTTTCCCTGATAAGGAGCCTTCTCTCCTTTACAGCGTCCCTTACCCTCTTTGAGAACGGTATCGTTCCCGCAAGGAGCAGGTTCAGGTTGAGAAACTTGCTGCATGCGTACTCAAGCTTCTCAAAGGTTGAAAGGGCTTCCATCTTTGACCTGTACATGTTCACGATGACCTTGAAACTTTCATAGCTGTAGATTTTGCTCAGCGTCTTTATGAGGGCGTAGGCGTCGGTCAGAGCTGTTGGTTCCGGCGTTGTTACCACGTAGGTTGAGTCCGAGTTTCTCAGGAAGTTGAGAACCTTCCCGTCAATTCCTGCCGAGGTGTCAAATACTATGTAGTCATACCTGTGGGATATCCTGCTGAGCTGGTGGACAAGGTTTGCAACGTTAACCTCCTCAATCTCGCTCAGGCTTTCAACCCCGGAGAAACCGAGGAGGACGTCAAACCCGTAACAGCGCTGTATAACATCCTCTATATCCTCCCCCTCAAGGACGTTCTTTACCGTTTTTGCCGGGACTGCGTTCAGGAGCAGGTGGATGTTTCCGAGACCCACGTCCGCATCTATGAGGAGAACGCTCCTTGAGAACACGTTTGAGAGAGCGTATGAGAGGCTCACCGAGAGGTTTGTCTTTCCAACTCCCCCTTTCCCGCTCGATACGGATATGACTTTGCACGTAAGGTTTGTCCCCCCCTTTCGGGAAAGTTTTATGAGTTCCTCAGCCTGCCTGTTCATGACTCACCCAGGATGTAGTCCGTCATCAATTTGGGGCTCATAACCTTTATGTCCTCAGGTACCCTCTGCCCCGTGCTTATGTATGAGACGGGAAGTCCCGTAGCCACCGGGAGGTCGATGAGGATGCCCGGTTCAGCCGTCTCGTCGATCTTTGTAAAGAGAATAGAGTGGATAGGGAAGAAAGACCTGTACCTGTTGACAACCTCGATAGCTTCCCTCCTCTTCATGTTGCAGCTGACAAGCAGAAGTGCCTTGAACTCCCCTCCGGATAGGGTTGTCTTTATCTCCCCTATCCTCCAGTAGTCGTAGTGGCTTCTTCCGACCGTATCTATCAGGATGAAGTCAAGGTCTCTTAGGTTTTTGAGCGTTTCCCTCATCTTCTTTGCGTCGGTTACGGTGTAGAAGGGGATGTTGAGTATGCTCGCGTAGGTTCTTGCCTGCTGAACAGCCCCGACTTTGAACGTGTCGGTGCTTATGACCCCGACCCTTGCTCCCCTCTCAAGGGAGAGCTTTGCCGCAAGCTTGAAGAGGTTGGTCGTTTTCCCGACACCCGTTGGTCCAACGAACGCAAACACCCTCTGCCTGTCCTCCCTCTCAAGCTCGCCGGTAAACTTCAGGAGCTTCTTCAGGGATTTTTCCAGAGCCTCCCTGAATGTCTGGGTGTTCAGGTCAAGCTTGTTTGAGTCTATGTCAACGCCGCAGGATTCCTCAACAACCTTTCCTGCAACCTCCTCAGATACACCCCTCTCCATCAGCTTTGCAATGAGGTCAAGTGCATCACCTGTAAACCTGTCAAACTTCCCATCGATGTCCGGCTTTTTTATGTGGGGAGGGTTCTGGAAACCCTGAGGGATGCTTGCCCTTGAAACTATGGACTTTATCTCCCTTATCTCCCTCTTGAGCTCCTCTATCTCCTTCTCATCAACACCATCCTTCTCCCTGACGAAGAGCCTGTACCTATTTTTCCTTATGAATGGTAAAAACTCCCTCGTCCTCTCAACCTCGTAGTAGAGGATGTCAACCTTCTCCCCGAACTCCGACTTGGCTTTTTCGATAAGTGCTTCAAGGTTCTGCCCCTCAAGTACCTTGACCAAGTTCCCCTCCACCTACGTTCCCTATGATATCAACCTTTGTGCTTGGCTCTATCTCGCTGTAGGATAGCACTGCAACGCTCGGCAGGTAGTGTTCAACGATCCTCTTAACGTACCTCCTCACCGCAGGTGAGGTAAGTATTACCGGGGTTCTCTGCTCTATTATAAACTTTTCAAGCCTGGAGTGGATTTCGGATACGAGCTTCTGGACAAAGGACGGTTCAAGGGGAGGAAGGTACCCCTCGTTCTCCTTCACCTTTTCCAGTATGAAGTTTTCAACCTCCGGGTCAAGCGTCAGGGCGAGTATCTTCCCGTCTTTTGAGTAGATGTTCGTTATCAGCTTAGAGAGGGACTGCCTTACAAACTCCGTCAGGACTTCAGGATCGTTCGTCTTAACGATGTTATCGGATAGCGATTCAAGGATTGTTAGCAGGTCCTTTATGGGGATTCCCTCCCTGAGGAGGTTCTGCAAAACCCTGTGGATGATGTTGAGGGGAACCTGTTCCGGGACTATATCCTTCACGATGGAGTACCTCTTTGAGAGGGCATCGATGAGCTGTTTGGTCTCCATCCTTCCGAGTATCTCGCTTGCATGCCTCTTTATGGTCTCTGAAAGGTGCGTTATTACAACCGTTGAAACGTCAACAACCGTATAACCCAGGAGCTTTGCCCTGTCCCTCTTCTCAGGGTCAATCCAGAACGCCTTAAGTCCGAACGCAGGTTCCGTTGTCTGTATGCCCTCAATCTTCCCCCTCGTTGCCCCTGTGTCGATTGCAAGGAGCTTATCCGTCATAACCTCACCCCTTGCAACCTCAACGTCCCTTATGAGTATCCTGTACTCGGACGGCTTCAGCTCAAGGTTGTCCTTTATGTGGATGAGGGGGATAACTATCCCTAACTCCTTTGCAAGCTGTTTCCTCAGGGACTTAACCTTTTTAACAATCTCCCCGTTCTGCTCCTCATCGACGAACGGTATTAGTGAGTAGCCAATCTCAAGGCTCAGCGTTTCAGGCTGGACTACAAGCTCCTCCTCCTTCTTCTCCTTCCTCTTTCCCTCCTTCATTATCTCCCTCGCTCTCCTTTCCGCCTCCTCCATCTCCCTCCTCCTCTGGGCTGAGTAGACCATGTAGGCTGTTGAGGCTATCAGGGCTGACAGGAGGAGGAAAGGAACCGTCGGCATCCCCGGGACAATCCCCATTACCGCAAGGGCTCCGGCTGCCATCAGGAGAGCCTTGTAGTAGCCTGTGAGCTGGCTGAATATCTCCCTTCCGAGGTCTGTCTGGGCTGCCGCCCTTGTAACCATAAGTCCTGCGGCTGTTGATGTTATGAGTGATGGTATCTGGCTAACAAGCCCGTCCCCGACCGTCAGGAGCGTGAAGGTCTTTGCCGCATCGGATATCCCCATTCTGTGCTGAAAGACCCCTATGGACAGCCCTCCGATAATGTTTATCAGCGTTATTATCATGCCTGCAACGGCATCTCCCCTTATGAACTTGCTCGCTCCATCCATTGCCCCGTAGAAGTCCGCTTCCCTCGCAATCTCCTGCCTTCTCCTCTGTGCTTCCCTGTCATCTATCAAGCCCGCGTTCAGGTCTGCATCTATGCTCATCTGCTTTCCGGGCATTGCGTCAAGGGTGAAACGTGCAGCAACCTCGGAAATCCTCTCCGTTCCTTTTGTTATCACTATGTAGTTGATGATTACAAGGATCGTGAAGACGATAATCCCGACTATGTAGTTTCCCCCGACGACGAACTGTCCGAAAGCCTTTATCACCTGCCCTGCAGCCGATGAACCCTCATGCCCGTGAAGGAGAATTCGCCTCGTTGTGGCAACGTTGAGGGAGAGCCTCAGGAGGGTTGCAATGAGGAGCAGGGAAGGGAAAGAGGAGAGCTCCAACGGATGCCCCACGTAAACGGTTGTCATCAGGATGACGAGGGAAAACGTTATGCTTGACGTCAGGAGAACGTCAAGGATGGAGGGAGGGATCGGCAGGACGAGGGATGCAAGGATTGCAAGGATTAGGATGACAAACGCAACGTCCGAGTACCTGTATATCCTCTCAAACTGAAGTGCTGCCCTTTCTCTCATCGCGTATTCTTAAGGTAGGATTTGATTGCCTCCTCAAAGAAGCTCCTCAGCCCCAGCTTTCCGGATGAGCTTATCGAGTCAACGAGCTGCATGCCGAAGAGGTCAAGGTACATCTTTGACTGGAATGAGCTGTTGAAAAGCCCCTCTGGAACGGTTTTCTCCATCTCCTTCAGGAGGAAACGGAGGAAAATCTTCTCAAACTCCCCCGATATGTCACCGATGCTCCTTATCTCCTCTATCCTGTTCACTTCCCAGTAGGGGATAACCTTCGGCTCTACCTTCAAGAGACCTCCTACATGACGATTACCTTTGCGTGGAGCTTCCCCGATGCCTTGAGCGCCTGGATGATTGCTATCAGGTCCCTCGGTGAAACCCCTAACTCGTTGAGAGCCCTTACAACATCCTTGAGGGAGGGGGACTCTATCGAGAATATCCTCCCCTTCTCCTCCTTTACCGTTGTCTTTACCCTCTCAACGACGGTTGTGTTCCCCGATGAGAACGGTGGAGGCTGTGAAACGACGGGAACTTTTGTTACAGAAACGTATATGTTGCCGTGGGATACGTAGACGGGAGCATCTATCCTCACATCGCCGCTCATTATCACGGTTCCCGTCCTCTCGTAAATGACGACTGTCGGTTCGGCATCGCTCTCTATCTTGAGGTTCAGCACCTTTGACGTGAAATCAACCCTGTTTACCCCTTCGGGGTAGTTGACAACGACCGTTGCTGAATCGATTGCCGTTGCAATCTTTCCGAAGTGCCTGTTTATCGTTTCAGCTATCGCTGAGCTTTCCGAGAAGTTCGGGTGCTTCAGCGTCAACGTCAGCCTCTCTGTATCCTCAAGCTCAAACGGGAGGTTTCTCTCAACGATTCCCCCGTTTGTGACCGTTCCCGTTGTGGGAAAGTTCTTCTGAACCTTCCCTCCCCTGTTGGACTCGCTGAAACCCCCGCCCGTGGATACGGGACCCTGAGCAAAGGCGTAAACCTTGCCGTCCGGCGCGAATAGGGGCGTTCTTATCAGTATTCCGTTCTCGATGCTCTTTGCATCTCCAAGGGAGGCAACGGTTACATCGAAAGTCATCCCCGCCTTTGCAAACGGTGGAAGCTTCGCCGTGACGATAACGGCCGCCGCGTTCTTCGTCTTTACAGCTTTTGGGTCTACGAATATTCCCATCTTCTTCAGCATGTTTGCGATGCTCTGGAGCGTGAATATGCTCGTTGTTCCATCCCCCGTCCCCTTCAGTCCAACGACAATCCCGTAGCCTGTGAGGTAGTTTGGCCTGACGCCGACAACGTTTACCTCACTTCCTATCCTCACCTCTCCCGCCCGGCTCCCTGCAGTCAGGATGAGCAGGAGGATTAGTAGTGCCTTCTTCATACCTCACCTAAAATGGAAGGAGTTTCAGGAGAAGCCTTGCAAGCCAACCGGGTCTCTGGTTATCGGCAAAGTACCCCTTTCCGTTATACTCAACGTACATGTCGGCAACCTTTGATGAGAGGACTGAGTTGTCCGTTCCAATGTCCGTTGGCTTCACAATTCCCGATATCCTCAACACCTGAACGTCATCGTTTATCTTTATGACCTTCTTTCCCACTATAAACAGGTTCCCGTTCGGGTAGACCTTTACAACCCTTGCAGATATCGTTGCTATCAGCTTTGCGTTCCTCGTTGTGCTTCCAGCCCCTGAGAAGCTCGATGATGGGGATGTGCTGAAGCCGAGGAGGGGGTCCTTTCCGCTCCCCTGAGGTCTCTCCTTCCCTAAAACTTTCGGTCTGTTTATGTTCACGTCAAAGGAGGTTTTCCTGTTTAGTTTGCCCGTTGCACTTCCGGAGCCCTTGATATCCTCAACAACCTTCACCGTGAGTATGTCTCCGACCTGATACGCCTTTGCGTCAGAGAACAGGTTATCGTTTCCCGTGTAGAGGGAGCCGGGGGTCGTCCTGACGCCCGTCTGAACCGGCTCCGGCGGAGCGGGGTTGAAGCTGGCGCTCCTCCTCTCAGCCCCGCAGGAGAAGGCTGCCGCTATCAGTACCCCTCCAAGAACTTTACCGAGTCTTCTCCGATAACCTTGCATCTCAGCTTTTTCCCTGTAGATACGTTCTCAACCTTTATTATATCCCCTAAGGCTCCGTTTTCCATTGCCCTTCCGGCTATCTGCACGCTTATCGCTCCTCTCCTGTAGCTTATCCTCACCGTGTCTCCCCTCCTCACGATGTAGTTGGGCTTCAGGAGGCTTTCCCTTATAGTTGAACCCTTCTTGATGTTTACCCTTGCAACCTTTCCTATAACCTCCCCCTTTGAGGGGAAGCCAAGCCTTGCCTTCCTCTCCGGAAGTTCAATAACCTGAAGGTCATCGGCAGTTATGATTTTTCCCTTCGGGATGAACTTTGCTGCCACAACGGTTTTTACGAGTTTTTCAACCCTTGCCGTTATCCAGAACGTTCTGAACGTTTCGTTGCCGGCAAACACCGTGTACTTCAGCCTCACGTAGTGGTTTCCCTTCTCCTTAACCTCAACAGAATCCCTGAAGTTTTTTGAAGGAACGGTTATCGAGGGTGCATAGAGGGACACCACCTTTATACCGCTGAACCTCTCCTCTATGAATTTTTTAAGCCTCTCCTTCAGCTTTGAGCTGTCAATTCTCGTGCATACCCTCTCAACCCTGCACCTTTCAGCTCCCCTCAGCTTGAGGCTGAAGTTATCAGGTATTCTCCTTCCCCTCAGGAAACTGTAGATAGACCTTGCAACCTCCTCCTTCGTTACGTACTCGGATCTGCAGGGAGGAGGTGCCCTTTTGACCTTTACGTCTCCAAGGAGGACGGACTTTCCGTTTACCCTGCAGATATCCTTGAGGAGGATGTAGCTCCCTTCAACGCTTGCAGTTTCCTTGAGCTCAAGCTCAACCGCTTGGAGCCCCGAAATGAGGATGATGGAGATCAGGAGGGATTTAAGACTTAATAGTGCCAAGCGTCTTGAGCATCTCATCCGCAGTTATTATCCCCTTCGAGTTAATCTCATAAGCCCTCTGGGCAACTATGAGGTTTACCATCTCCTCAACGATGTTCACGTTTGACGATTCCAGGAATCCCTGTGCAAGCTTTCCGAAACCGTCCGTATTCGGGTCTCCCTCTATAGCCTCACCGGAGGCGTCCGTCTTTGTCAGCAGGTTTCCCCCGAGAGCTTTCAGCCCCGATGGGTTTATGAACCTGTACAGCTTTATCGTTCCGACCTCCTCCGTTGTCTGTTCTCCTCCTGAGTTCCTTACGACGTAGACCTTTCCGTTGGGGCTTATGGATACGCTTACGACGGTTTCGGGGCTGCTTATCTGGATGTTCGGGCTGAGCTTGTAACCTTCGGGCGTTACCATGTACCCCTCGTCGTCAAGCTGGAAGTTCCCAGCCCTTGTGTATGCTTCCCCACCTCCGGGAAGCTCTATCTTGAAGAATCCCTCTCCCTGAATTGCTAAGTCAAACTGCTTGTCCGTCTTGATGAGGCTTCCCTGACTGAATATCTTGCTGACGTCGGAAAGCTTTGTTCCCAGACCTATCTGTATTCCGGAGGGAACCCTGTTCTCATCTGAGCTCATAACACCGGGGTCCCTTATATCCTGATATATGAGGTCTTCAAAGTTTGCCCTTGACCTCTTAAAACCGACGGTGTTGACGTTTGCGATGTTGTTTGAGATTACATCAAGGTTTATCTGCTGCGCCTCCATCCCGGTTGCTGATGTCCACAGTGCCCTTAACATGGCTTCCTCCTTAAATCTTTCCTATCTCAACGCTTCTTCTGTTCATCGAATCGATTGCCCTCATGAGGTTTCCGTACATCTCAAACCTTCTCTGCGCCTCGATGAGGTTTACCATCTCCTTCAGGGGGTTTACCGATGACATCTCGAGGAAACCCCTCAAGAGCTTGAACTTCGGGGGAACCGCGCTTCCCGAAGGTCTGTAGTAGCCGTTTCCGGCGGGCTTTACATCCTTAAAGTTCTCTATCAGGAGCCTTCCTATGGTCTGCCCTCCCTGAATTACCGTCCCCTCCTGTGTGACGGTAAAGGGGGTTTTCGGGTCAAGCACAATCGGGAGTTTCCTCTCGTTTAGCAACTGGTTCCCGTTCTGGTCAACGAGGAAACCCTCACCGTTCACGAAGAAGTGGCCGTTCCTCGTGTAGAGGATTCCCGATTCTGTCTTTACGGTAAAGAAACCCTCCCCGAAGATGGCAAAGTCGAGCTTGGAGCCCGTCCTCCTCAGTGTTCCCTGTTCAATGATCACCTTTGAGTCCTGAAACCTCGGAAACGTGAGGAGAGGTTTCCCTCCCAGTGAGCTTTTCTCAACCGGCTGGCTCATCTCCCTCATGATGAGCCTCTTAAAGCCGGGAGTTGAAACGTTTGACAGGTTGTTCGTTGTGATATCAAGGAGCTCAAGCGTCCTCTCCCCTCCCGATGCGAGCACGTAGAGGGACTGGGTATCAAATGCCATCTAATCCCCCTCCAAAAGTTTCAGCCTCTCCTCCGGCGTTACTATCTGCTTGATCTTTATACCATAGTTCCCCTTGACCATGTAAAGCTCCCCCTTTGCAACGAGCTTCCCGTTTATCTTAATGTCAACAGGCTCATCTATGTACCTCTCAAGCTCGATAACGCTGCTGGGGTGAAGCTTCATCACCTCCTCAAGGGGAAGCTTCACGCTTCCAATCTCAACCGAAATCTCAACGGGTATGTCAAGGAAGAGTTTTATCCTCTCATCTTCGGGCAGCTTTTCCTCCTCCGGCTGCTCCTCCTCCTCCTTTTCCTGAGACTCCTCAATCATCTTCTCCCATTCGGACGCAAGCTCCTCCTGAGAGGTCTCCTCCTGTTTAT
>CAZIVU010000040.1:0-10209 GCA_964542865.1 uncultured bacterium
TTCTGGGGATAGAGTATCCTGTCTTTCAGGGGGGGATGGCGTGGATTGCTGATGCAAACCTTGCCGCTGCAGTCTCAAACGCCGGAGGCTTGGGAATAATAGCCGGCGGCAACAGGACGACGGAGGAGCTCAGGGAAGAGGTCAGGAAGTGCAAGGAGCTTACGGATAAGCCCTTCGGCGTGAACGTGATGTTGATGATGCCGAACGCCGAGGAGATTATACAGGTATGCCTTGAGGAGAAGGTTCCCGTTGTCACCACAGGTGCGGGAAACCCGGGAAAGTACATACCTGCTTTTAAGGAGAAAGGCATAAAGGTTATCCCCGTTGTTGCAAGCGATGCCCTTGCTAAGAGGATGGAGAGGATAGGGTGTGATGCCGTTATAGCTGAAGGCATGGAAGCTGGAGGTCACATAGGGAAGCTCACGACGATGGTTCTCCTTCCGGCAGTTGTCAGGGCTGTCAGCATTCCAGTCATTGCGGCTGGAGGCATAGCAACCGGGGAGCAGGCAGCTGCCGCCTTTGTTCTCGGGGCGGAAGGGATCCAGATGGGAACGAGGTTCCTTGCTGCAAAGGAGTGCAGGGTTCACCCAAGGTATAAGGAGAAGATTTTAAAGGCAAGGTTCAGCAACGTTACGGTTACAGGGCTAACAACGGGACACCCCGTAAGGCTCCTTGAGAACAAGCTGACAAGGGAGTTTGAAAAACTTGAGTTTTCAGGGGCTCCAAAGGAAAAACTTGAGGAGCTTGGAAGGGGAAGGCTAAGGCTTGCAGCCGAAAAGGGGGATGTTGAGTGGGGCTCGGTTATGGCAGGTCAGGTTGTTGGCTACGTTAACAGGGAGGAGACGGCAAGGGAGATAATTGAGGATGTCATGAGCGGTGCTGAGAAGACGTTAAACTCAATCTGCAGAAGGTTTAACTTTTAGAGAGGGGAGGATGAGGAAGGTAGAAGGTAAGCTGAATGCAGAGGGGATAAAGTTTGCAATAGCGGTCAGCAGGTTCAACGCCTTCATAACTGACAGGCTCCTTGAGGGGGCAGTTGACTGCATAGTCAGGCACGGGGGAAGTGAGGAAAACATAACCGTCGTTAAGGTTCCGGGGGCTTTTGAGCTTCCCGTTGTTGCAAAAAAGCTCACTGAAAAGTTTGATGCAGTTATCGTCCTGGGCGCCGTTATAAGGGGTGAAACCCCCCACTTTGACTATGTTGCAGCCGAGGTTAGCAAGGGGGTTGCCCTTGTAGGGCTTGAATCCGGGAAGCCTGTCGCCTTCGGCGTCCTTACAACGGATACTGTTGAACAGGCGATAGACAGGGCTGGAACAAAGGCTGGAAATAAAGGCTGGGAGGCAGCCCTTTCAGCCATTGAGATGGCCAATCTCCTCAAAGAGATTTGAAGGTGGAGCTCTCAAACATAGAGAAGAGAAGAGCAAGAAGGCATGCCTTCCTGATGCTTTACCAGAAGGAGATTTCAGACCTTCCCCCCGAGGATGTTGAGAGGGAGTACTGGGAGGGAAAGGACGAGAAGGAAGAGGTAAAAGCTTTTGCAACGAGGCTCTTCAGGAACACGCTGAAGAACAGAAAGTTGGTTGATATCGAAATAGCAAAGCACCTGAAGAGGGGATGGAGCATAAGGAGGCTCCTCCCGATAGATAGATCTATACTGAGGCTCTCCGTTTACGAAATCCTTAACGAGAACGTCTCCCCCGTTGGGGCTGTAATCAACGATGCCATTGAGATAGCAAAGAGGTACGGGGAGGAGAAATCGCCTAAATTTATAAACGCAATTCTTGACAGGATAGCTAAGGAGAGATGGTAACAGGTCTTCTCGCCGGTTCAGGAAGCCTTCCGATTGAGTTCCTGAAAGGGGCAAAGAGAAAGGGGGAGGAGGTTAAGGTATTTGCAATTGAGGGCATAACGGAGAGGGAGGTCGAAAGCCTTTCAGAGACAATCTGGATAAAGCCGTTCAAGCTCGGAAAGCTTCTCAAAGAGGTAAAGAGGAAAAGCGTTTCAAGAATTGCAATACTTGGAAAGGTTGAGCACAGAAATGCCCTCTCGCTCAGGAACCTTGACCTTAAGGCAGCTTCAATCCTCCTATCCCTCAAGGACAGGAAACCTGAAACGATAATAGGAAAGCTCATCGAGGAGCTTGAGAAGATCGGGGTAAACGTTATAGACCCCACCCCTTTCATATCCCACCTGATAGCGGAAAAGGGCGTTATATGGGGGGAGCTTTCTGAAAGCCTCATGGAGGAAGCACGTTTCGGCATGAAGGTGGCAAAGGAAGTTGCTTCCCTCGATATAGGTCAAACCGTTGTGGTCAAAGAGAGGATTGTCGTTGCCGTTGAGGGCATTGAGGGAACAGACAGGTGCATCGAAAGGGGAGCCGAGCTTTGCGGCGGGGGTTTTGTTGTCTGCAAGGCGGCAAGGAGGAATCAGGACATGAGGGTTGACGTTCCAACCGTGGGACCGAAGACGGTTGAGCTTATGGGGAAGCTCGGAGCAAAGGCGCTTTTCGTTGAAGCCGGAAAAACCTTTATAATTGATGCTGAGAGGTTGAAGGAGACAGCAAAGAGGTACAACGTCACCGTTGTAGCCGTTTAGGAGACGCTATGGAGTTTACAACCCTCAGCATGGACCTTACAGAGGGGAAGGTTCACCTTAAGAAGCTAAGGGAAAAGGGGATTTACGGGGTTTTAGACTACTCCATACACCTTCACAAGAACGTATACAGGACATACCTCAAGCCGGTTTACTCCCCCGAAAACGTCATCGTCTTCGGGAAGGGTCCCTTTGCAGGCTCAATACTTCCCGGCTCCCACAGGCTCGTCTTCTCATTCCGCTCCCCCCTCTACGGCACGATATTCCCATCAACGATGGGAGGGGCGGCTTACGTCTTCAAGAGGACGGGCGTTGACTTTGCGTCCATCGTCGGAAGGGCGAGGGTTCCTTCGGTTCTGATTATTGAGGGGAAGGCTGAAAGCCTTAAGGTAAAGGTTGAACCCGTTGATGATCTGAACGGTATATGGGAGGGCTACGGAGGGAAGAGGGGCGTTTACTCCCTCACACAGTACCTGATTGAGAAGTACGGGAAGAGCTTTGATGGGGAGATGAGAATTGCCTGCGTTGGTCCTGCTTCCCTGAACACCAACTACGGAGCCATATTCTCCCAGACTTTGAGGGATATGAAGCCCGTTGAGGGGAGCGAGGACTGGGCTGCGAGGGGAGGAGGTGGAAGTGTCCTCCTCAGGGCGCACAACATTGCAGCAATTATCTTCGGCGGAGTTTACGATGAGGAGAAAAGAATCATAAGCAACTACGGATTTACGAAGAAGCTCTTCTCATCTATCTACAGCAAGCCCCTCTTCAAGGTTATTGCGGAGAAGACGGAAAAGTACAGGTACAGGTCTGAGCACGATTCCGGGGGAACGTTCGGGGAGGACTACATAGCCGAGAAGGAGTTTGTGCCGATACTGAACTGGCAGATGCCCTACATAGACAGGGAGAGGAGGAAAGAGGTATTTGAAGCCATCAGGGAGGATTACCTTAAGGTGTTCGACGATGAGGCGATAAAGACGAAGAGCTGGACAACCTGCGGCGAACCGTGCCCCGCAACCTGCAAGAAGGTGAGGAGAGGTTTGAAGACGGATTATGAGCCTTACAACGCCAACGGTCCCCTTGCAGGAAACGTTTACCTCCATGCTGCCGATTCAGCCGTGAGCACCGTTGATACCCTTGGATTTGACGCTATTGAGTTTGGCTGCATGGCATCATGGCTGTTTGAGGTGGTCTCAAGGGGTATCCTGAAGCCGGAGGAGGTTGAGCTTGACGGGAAGCCCATACTTGATGCGGAAAGCCTGATAGAGGACAGCAGAAGGGTGAGCGAGCACAACGCGAAGATCCTCTCCTCCCTTGCCGAGAAGGTTGCCTTCGGAAAGGGGGAATTTGCAAGGGTTTTAGGGCTTGGAAAGAGAAGGGCTGCCGAGTACCTTGACAGGAAGTTCGGAGACAGGTTAAAGGGAAAGAGCTTTAAGGACTTTGCCGTTTTCGTTGCCCTCGGGAAGGATGGGGAGATATGCCCGACGATGTACTGGGCACTTGGGAACTTCATTCCCCTTCCCGTTCAGGGCAAGTACTGGACGTACTACAAGTTTGGCGTTTTCCCCGAACCTGAAGCCCTCGGGGAGAAGATACTTGAAAGCTCTCTCTCTGAGTTCTGGTATGACAACGTCGGCTGGTGCAGGTTTCACAGGAAGTGGATGAGCGCCGGGACCTCAAGCTGCGAAATAGAGGAGGGGAAGGAGTGCAGCCTGAACAGGGCAACCGCAAAGCCCGTTCTTGAAAGGCTTTTTGAGGCTGTATACGGCGAGAAGGTTGACATTGAGAAGCACGCAAAGGAGCAGATGAGGAACCTTGCCGACTACGCCGTTAGAGCCGGCTACGGCCCGGTTTTCCCAGAATCCATGAGGGTTATCGACCTCATAGCATCTGCAAGCTTTGAGTTTGGAAATGAGGAGTGGGAGAAGGCTTTCAGGGAGAACAGGGTTTCGGCTGCAAGGAGATACATAGACAGGGTTCTCTCCTTCTACAGCGAGCAGCTCTCCTTCGAGTGGCGCATATGATGAAGTTTTACGTAACGTTTGAAGAGGCTCTGAAGGAGATAACCGAGGTTGAGGTTTCCCCCTCACCTGAAGTCGTTCCCGTTTCAAAGTCTCTCAACAGGGTTCTTGCCGAGGATATCGTCGCGGATTTTGACGACCCTCCCGTTGACCTTTCAGCCATGGACGGCTACGCCCTCCGCTTTTCGGATATCGGCAAGGTTCCCGTAAGGCTTAAGGTTGTTGGTGAGGTGAAAGCCGGTGATTTCAGGAGCGTAAGTATCGGTAAAGGGGAAGCTGTCAGGATATTCACCGGTTCACCTGTTCCGAAAGGCACAGATACGGTTGTCCCCGTTGAGTACACCCGTGAGGAAGGGGGTTTTGTCGTTGTTGAGAGGATTTTCCCGCCCGGGTCAAACATAAGGAGAAGAGGGGAAAACTTCAAAAGGGGAGAAATCCTCCTCAGAAAGGGAAGGGTGATAAAGCCCGCACACATGGGACTGCTCTCCCTCTCGAACAGGGTCTCTGTAAGGGTTTTCAGGAAGCCGAGGGTTGGCATCATCGTGACGGGGAACGAGATCGTTGAGCCGGGAGCTTCCCCCGACCTGAGGATAAGGAACGCAAACGGATACTCCTTAATAGGGCTCGTTGAGGAGAGCGGAGCTGAACCCGTTTACTTTGGAGTGGTTGGGGATGACAGGAGGAAGATAAGAAGAGCGGTTGAGGATGCCCTTTCCGTCTGTGATGTTGTCATAACATCCGGCGGGGTATCGATGGGAAACTACGACTTCGTTGAGGACGTTATAGAGGATATCGGAGCCCGGGTAATCTTCTACAAGGTCAGGGTTAAGCCGGGCAAACCGGTTCTCTTTGCAGCTGTTAAAGGGAAGTTTATCCTCTCCCTTCCCGGTTTCCCCGTATCAACCGTTGTCGGCTTTTACAACTTTGCCTTTCCCCTCATAAGGAGGATTCTCGGGGCTGATGAGGTCTTCAAGAGGAGGGTCAGAGGGATTTTGAGGAGGGACTACTCAAGGAGAAAGGCTGAGAGGACGGAGTTTTTAAGGTGCAGGTACTCGTTCGACATGGAGAGAGGAGTTTATATCGCAGAACCTGTTGAAAAGCAAGGTTCTGGAAGCATCTCAGCGATGGCGGAGGACGTTGCCCTTATGGTTGTCCCATCAGGGGTTAAGAGCCTGAAGTCCGGAGAGCCCGTTGAGCTCATACTCATCTCTGCCTGACTATATCAACCGTCTCAAGGTCAACTACCATGTTATCCCACGCCGCAACCGTCCTTATCCCCGTCTCCTGCGCTATCCCGTCCGCAATCTCCCACGGCTTTGCCCTGATCATCGTCATCCCGAAGTGGGTAAGTATTGCAAGCCTTGGCTTTATCGTTGAGATTATCCTCTTGCTGTCATCAATGCAGAGGTGGGGAACGTGGGGCTTCTCCTTAAGGAATGTGTTGTTTATGATTAGAACATCCTTTGCCTCAACGTAGTGCTTCTCAATCCCTTCAAAGTACTTCGTGTCGGATATGTAGCCTATCGTTACCCTCCCTTTTAAAACCGCTCCGTATGTTTCAACGCCGTGAACGTGCTTGACGGGAAACTTGAGCTTCAGCCCTCCCTCAAGGTCAAAGCTGTCCCCCTCCTTTACAATCACCGTTTCCTTCAGGTTTCCCCTTGTGAACTTAAGGACAACAGGGTCGTAGCTGACAGCATCGGACGGACAGAAGAGAACCCCTTTCTTCCTCTTCCCTCCGAGCGTCATGGCTTCAAGGATGTGGTTGATGTCGGCACAGTGGTCAAGGTGCCTGTGGGAAAGGACAACGTAGCTTAGCCAGTCGGGGTGGAGTCCCTTCTTGTGGGCGTAGATTAGGGCTCCCGGTCCCGGGTCAAAGTGGAAGTTCACCCCGTCAAGGTTTATCCAGAAGCCTCCCCCCTGCCTGAGAACGCCGAAGGCGACATACCTTGCTCCTGCCGTTCCGAGGAATATGAGCTTGTTCCTTGCCGTTTCCCTGTTGAGCTTCACTTCCTGCCGAACCTTTCCCTCACCTTTTCTGCAACGAAGGGGGTAACGAAGCAGTCTATGTTTCCGCCGTAGAAGGCTATCTCCCTGACGGTTGAGGAGCTGAGGTATGCATACTCATCCGACGGCATGAGGAAAACCGTCTCTATCTCCGGGTAGAGCTTCCTGTTCACGTAAGCCATCTTGAACTCGTGGTCCATATCGGAGACAACCCTTATCCCCCTTACTATTGCAACGGCGTTTTCCCTTTTTGCAAACTCAACTAAGAGGGAGTTGAAGGTCTTAACCTCCACCCTGTCAAACAGTCCAACGTGCTTGAGGCTCTCCTCGAACATCTCCCTCCGCTCCTCAGCCGAGAAGAATGGCTCTTTCAGGGGGTTTTCCGCAATCCCAACTATCAGCTCCTGAAATATCTCTATCCCCCTCCTGACGATGTCAAGGTGCCCGTAGGTTACTGGGTCAAACGTTCCCGGATAGATGGCTCTCTTTATCAACTTAAGCTCACCTCGCAGAAGCTCTTCTCAACAATGACGCTTCCCGTCATCTCGGGTGGTATCTCAATCCCCAGAAGGTCAAGTATCGTTGGAGCGATATCGCCGAGTATCCCTATGACGGGAACCCCGGCGAACTCCTCGGGTATCTCAACCTCCTTCCCCTTTCTCCTGACTACCTTTGCCTCCCCGCAGCTCCCCTTCACGTAGACAAAAGGAACGGGGTTTGTTGTGTGCGTTGTGCATGGCTTTCCCGTGTCGGGGTATACCATCTGCTCTGCGTTGCCGTGGTCTGCCGTGATTATGCAGGCTCCCCCGTTCTTCAGCGTCTCCTTTACAACCCTCTTAAGACACCTGTCAACAGCCTCAATCGCCCTTATCGCAGCCTGAAGGTTCCCGGTGTGGCCCACCATGTCGGGGTTTGCAAAGTTAAGAACGATGAGGCTGTACTCCTTTGTGTTTATCCTCTCAACGACCCTGTCCGTAACCTCAAATGCGCTCATTTCGGGCTTCAGGTCGTAGGTTGCAACCTTCGGAGAGGGGACGATTATCCTGTCCTCACCGGGGAAAGGCTCCTCCCTTCCTCCGTTGAGGAAGTAGGTGACGTGAGCGTACTTTTCCGTTTCCGCAATCCTTAACTGCTTGAATCCGCTGTCCGATATTACCTCACCCAGAACGTTCTTGAGCTTCTGGGGAGGGAACGCAACGTCAAACGGGAACTCCTCATCGTAGAGGGTCATCGTTGCAACGTACTCGGGAATTTTCCCCTTTCTCTCAAAGCCTTTGAAGTCTTTAACCCCGATGGCGGAGACTATCTGCCTCATCCTGTCTGCTCTGAAGTTGAAGAAGAAAACGCTGTCCCTTTCATCGATGAGACAGTCCGGGGAGATAACCGTCGGGAGGACAAACTCATCCGTTTCACCCCTCCCGTATGCATCCTTTAGAGCCTTGAGGGGGTCATCCTCCCTGACCCCTTCCCCTAAAACCATTGCATTGTAAGCCTTTTCAGTCCTATCCCACCTCTTATCCCTGTCCATGTAGTAGTACCTTCCCCCGAGGGTTGCAATCCTTATCCCACTTGAGCTTTCAATCCTCTCCGCAAGCTCCTTTATGTACTTTTCTGCAGACTTTGGGGGAGTATCCCTTCCGTCAAGGATTGCGTGAATGCATGCCTTAACCCCTTTCTTCTCCGCAAGGTCTATGAGGGCAAAGAGGTGCTCAATGTGGCTGTGAACGCCTCCATCTGAAAGGAGTCCTACAAGGTGAACCTTTCCCCCGCTTTCCCTTGCCCTCTCAAACACCCTGTTTATTACGGGGTTTTCAAAGAACTCCCCGTTCCTTATGGACTTTGAAATCCTCACTATATCCTGATAGACAATTCTTCCGGCTCCTATGTTCATGTGCCCCACTTCCGAGTTTCCCATCTGTCCGGCCGGAAGTCCGACAGCCTCTCCGGATGCTATGAGCAGCCCTTTAGGATAGGTGCTCCACAGGTAATCCCAGAAAGGGGTATCGGCAAGCGCTATCGCATTCCCCTCCCTTCTCGGGCTGTAGCCGAAGCCATCTAAAATTATAAGCGTTATGAACTTTTCCATTCCTTCTCCTTATTGAGAATGATTATCAAATTATATCCTTTTTCTGAAACTTTTTGCCTCCTCAAAGAGCTCCTTCAGCTTCTGACCGTCATTCTCCCTTATGAGCCTTTCAGCTTTCTCAATTGACGACCTAAATACTTTCAGGGCTTTGAGTATGTTCTCCCTGTTTTCTATGCAGATGTCCCTCCACATAATCGGGTCGCTAAGGGCTATTCTCGTGAAGTCCCTGAACCCTCCCCCGGTGAACTGAAACAGGTCAACCCCGATTACTCCCGAGAGCCTTGCAACGGCGTTAACCATTGAGTAGGCAACAACGTGGGGAAGGTGGCTGACCGATGCGAACACCCTGTCGTGGAGGAACGGGTCCATCTCTACAACTTCCGAGCCGAGGGACATCCAGAGCTTGGCAACCTTTTCCTTTGCCTCCTCATCCGTGTTCTCCGTCGGAGTTACTATGAACTTTGCCCTCTCAAAGAGACCCTCAACCGCGCTCTCAACCCCCGATTTCTCCGTCCCGGCTATCGGATGCCCCCCAACAAAAGGGGCAACTCCCCTGAGAACGCTTTCGCACATGTAAACAAGGTGTCCCTTGACGCTTCCAAGGTCAGTTACAACCGCACCGTCTTTGATGTTTTCCCTGACGGCTTCAACAACCTGCCTGTAAACGCCGACGGGGGTTGCTATAACGACAAGGTCTGAGGGGGAGATGAGGCTGTAGTCCGTTCCTCCCCCATCTACAATTCCAAGCTCAATCCCCTTTTCAACCGCCCTTTCGTTTATGTCAACCGCCCTTATCCTCCCCCTGAAGCCGTGCTTTTTAAGGTTAAGGGCAAAGGAACCTCCGATCAGTCCAAGTCCTATTACGGATATGTCCTTAAACGGGGTTTCCAAGCTATCTCTCCATAGAGCTGAATATGGAGATAATTTTACAGGAATTCTCAAGGGAGGAAAGGTACTTGAAGGCTTCCTCAAGGTCCTTTCCGACGGTAAACGGTCCGTGTGATTTAACGACTACGGCTTTTGACCCCTTCAGGTACTTCGGAATTTTCTCCGCAACCTCATCGGATGCAACGACCCTTTTTGCCTCAATGACCGGAACGCTTCCCAGCAGGAGCTTTGATTCCGAATCCAGGAACTCAATCCTCTCACGGTTAAGGGATACCGCAACCGTGTAGGGGGAGTGGGCGTGGATTACGGCGTTCACGTTGGGGAAGCTGCTGTATATGCTCCTGTGAACCTTCAGCTCAACGGATGCTTCCCTGTCAAGCTCCTCATCCGGTTCAACGGTCGTTGCAACGATGTCGTCCTTTGACAGGCAGCAGAGCATCCTCCCAGAAGCCTTTATGAGGATGAAATCGTTGAACCTTACGCTTATGTTTCCCCCGTGGCTGTCGGTTAACCCCGACCGGTATATGAGTTTCCCGAAGCTTACAATTTCTTCCTTTAACCTGTCTATCTCGTTCCTGAACCTGAACACGGCTCCTCCGGACGGCTTATAATAGCAT
>CAZIVU010000041.1:0-9830 GCA_964542865.1 uncultured bacterium
TTAGATAGAGGAGGACGAATGGGACAGAACATCGTTCAGAAGATTTTGAGGACGCACCTTGTAGAGGGGGATATGACCCCGGGGAAACCGATAGCCATAAGAATTGACCAGACCCTGACTCAGGATGCGACGGGAACAATGGCATACCTGCACTTTGAGGCTATGGGTCTTCCAAAGGTTCAGACGGAGCTTTCCGTGAGCTACGTTGACCACAACACGCTTCAGGCTGGAGGACCTGAGAACGCAAATGACCACCTCTTCCTCCAGACGGTTGCGGCAAAGTACGGCGTTTTCTTCAGCAAGGCAGGAAACGGCATATGCCATCAGGTTCACCTTGAAAGGTTTGCCGTTCCGGGCAAGACCCTCTTAGGTTCAGACTCCCACACGCCGACGGCCGGTGGAATTGGGAGCCTTGCAATAGGGGCCGGAGGGATGGACGTTGCCCTTGCAATGGCGGGGGAGCCTTTCTACCTGAACATGCCAAAGGTTGTCAGGGTTAACCTCTACGGGAAGCTAAAGCCGTTTGTGTCCGCAAAGGACATAATCCTTGAGCTTTTGAGGAGGCTTTCCGTAAAGGGAGGAGTTGGAAAGGTCTTTGAGTATGGCGGGGAAGGTGTCAAGACCCTTACCGTTCCCGAGAGGGCAACGATAACCAACATGGGAGCCGAGCTCGGGGCAACGACTTCCATATTCCCCAGCGATGAGCAGACCTACCTCTTCATGAAGGCCCAGGGAAGGGAATCACAGTGGAGGAGGCTTGAGGCTGACCCTGATGCTCAGTACGATGAGGTTATAGATATAGACCTATCCGAGCTTGAACCACTCATAGCCTGCCCACACATGCCCGATCAGGTTAAGAAGGTCAAGGAGATTGAGGGTTTAAGGGTTCATCAGGTTGCAATAGGCTCCTGCACAAACTCCTCATACAGGGACCTCAAGACCGTTGGTGAGATGTTCAGGCAGAGCGGGGAGAGGGTTCATCCCCTTGTCTCGGCGGCAATCTCTCCCGGTTCCAAACAGGTTCTCAGGATGATGGACAGGGAGGGCTACTACGACCTCTTCCTCAGGTCGGGCTTCAGAATACTTGAGAACGCATGCGGTCCATGTATAGGGATGGGTTTTGCACCCCCTTCCGGGGGCGTTTCCGTCAGGACTTTTAACAGGAACTTCTTGGGGAGGTCTGGAACGAAGGATGCTCAGGTCTACCTTGCATCCCCCGAAACCGCTGCCGCAACAGCCATGAGGGGGGTCATAACAGACCCGAGGGACCTCGGGCTTGATGAGATAAAGGTCTTCCTCCCTGAGAAGTTTGAGATTGATGACTCCATGATATTTGCCCCTGCCGCCTACCCCGATGAGGTTGAGGTCTACAAGGGTCCGACGATTAACTACGTCGGCTACAAGGAACCTTTAGGCGACAGGCTTGAAGGGGAGGTTCTCCTGAAGGTTGGCGATAACATAACTACCGACCACATAATTCCCGGAGGGGCAAAGATACTTCCGCTGAGGTCAAACATTCCGGCAATATCGGAGTACGTCTACAGCGTTGTTGATGAGAACTTTGCAAAGAGGGCAAAGGAGAAGGGTGGCGGCTTCATCGTCGGCGGTGAGAACTACGGTCAGGGTTCCTCGAGGGAGCACGCTGCGATAGGTCCCATGTACCTGGGAATAAAGGCTGTTATTGCAAAGTCCTTTGCGAGGATCCACCACGCAAACCTCATCAACTTCGGGATACTTCCCCTTGTCTTCGTGAACCCGGAGGACTACGACAAGATAGATGAGGGAGATATCCTTGAGATTGATACGTCGAACTTCGCTCCCGGGGAGGACAACATAATAACCGTCATAGACAGGACGAAGGGTATATCAATCCCGACAAAGCACGGCCTTAACGAGAGGCAGGTTCAGATAATAAGGGCCGGTGGCGTTCTCAAGTACGTGAAGAACAAGTTTGAAGGAAAGGCTTAAGGAGGGAAGTATGGCAAAGAGGGCTAAGATCGTATGGACAAGGGTTGATGAAGCTCCCATGCTCGCAACCTATTCGCTTCTTCCGATAGTCAGGGCTTTTGTAAAGCACGCCGACGTTGATGTTGACCTGAAGGACATATCCCTTGCAGGAAGGATTCTCGCACAGTTTGGCTATGCTCCCGATGACCTCTCCTACCTCGGGGAGCTTGTATGGAAGCCTGAGGCGAACATCGTTAAGCTCCCGAACATATCGGCGTCCATACCCCAGTTGGTTGAGGCTGTGAAGGAGCTTAAGGAGAAGGGTTATGACCTTCCCGACTTTCCGGAGAATCCCCAGACCGAGGAGGAGAAGCAGGCAAGGGCGAAGTACAACAACTGCATAGGGAGTGTCGTAAACCCTGTTCTCAGGCAGGGGAACTCTGACAGGAGAATAGCTCCCCCGGTGAAGAAGTACGCGAAGGAGCATCCCCACAGGATGAGGGAGGTGTCCCCGAAGTCGGAGAGCTACGTTGCCTACATGAAGAGCGGGGATTTCTACGAGAACGAGAAGTCGGTAACGCTCAGGAAGGACACGAGGATACGGTATGAGTTCGTTGACGAGAACGGGAACGTTCAGGTTCTGAAAGAGTTTGACATGGGGATGGGGGATGTTGTTGACGGAACGTTCATGAGCAGGAGGAAGCTCAAGGAGTTCTTCAAAGAGGTGATAGACGATGCAAGGGCAAAGGACATCCTCTTCTCCCTCCACGTGAAGGCAACGATGATGAAGGTTTCAGACCCGGCAATATTCGGGGATGCCATAAGGGTTTACTACAGGAAGCTCTTTGAGAGGCACGGAAAGGAGCTTGAGGAGATAGGTTTTGACCCAAACAAGGGGCTTATAGACCTTGAGAACAAGCTCTCAAAGCTTCCCGAAGAGAAGCAGTCTCAGATAAGGAAGACGATTGAGGAGATCTACGGGGAACAGCCGAGGCTCTACATGGTTGATTCAGACAGGGGAATTACGAACCTCCACAGGCCAAACGACGTAATCATTGATGCCTCAATCCCCGCAGTGATTAAGAACGGTCTTCAGGGATGGGGACCCGACGGGAATACTTACGACTGCGTTATAACCGTTCCCGACAGGTGCTACGCAACGATGTATTCGGAGGTTGTTGAGGATATCAAAATAAACGGCCAGTTTGATCCCTCAAAGGTGGGGACGGTTCAGAACGTGGGCCTCATGGCGATGAAGGCTGAGGAGTACGGCAGCCACGATAAGACGTTCTTCGCCCCATCAAAGGGGAAGTTCAGGATCGTTGATGAGGATGGGAACGTCCTTATGGAGCATGAGGTTGAAGAGGGAGATATCTACAGGAGCTGCCATTCGAAGGACATAGCTATAAGGGACTGGGTAAAGCTCGCGGTCAACAGGGCGAAGGAGACAGGTTACCCGATCGTGTTCTGGCTTGACTCCATGAGGGCTCACGACAGGGAGCTTATAGAGAAGGTCAGGGAGGAGATTCAGAAGTACGACCTGGACGGAGTTGAGTGGTACATAAAGCCTCCGAGGGAGGCCATGAAGTTCACGCTGAAGAGGTTCAGGAACGGGGAGGACACCATATCGGTTACCGGGAACGTTCTCAGGGATTACCTTACCGACCTCTTCCCCATAATCGAGGTCGGGACGTCCGCAAGGGCGCTCTCCATAGTCCCCCTCATATCGGGCGGAGGTCTCTTCGAGACGGGAGCCGGGGGTTCCGCTCCAAAGCATGTCCAGCAGTTCGTGAAGGAGGGGCACCTGAGGTGGGATTCCCTCGGTGAGTTCCTCGCTTTTGTCGAGGCTCTCAAGCTTGCCTACAAACAGTCCGGTTCGGAGAACAGGAGGATTCTCATAATGGCCGATGCCCTCTCGAGGGCTGTCAGCAAGTACCTCGATAACGACAAGACCCCCGGGAGGAAGGTCGGACAGCTCGATACGAGGGGAAGCCACTACTGGCTTGCAAGGTACTGGGCTGAGGAGCTCGCTGCCCAGACGGAGGATGAGGAGCTGTCAAGGGTATTTGAGCCCGTTGCCGCATCCCTCATCGAGAACGAGGAGAAGATACTGTCGGAGATTGTGGCTACGGAGGGTTCTCCCAAGGACATTGGGGGTTACTACAGACCAGATGATGGAAAGGCCGAGGAGGCCATGAGGCCAAGCAGAACGTTCAGGCAGATAATCGATTCAATCTAATTAAGGAGGAAAGATGGCACGCAGAGCTATCAGGGAGTACGACGGAAAGAGGATACTTGCCCAGAACTGGAAGGAGTACTTCAACGGCGATTTTGTTTACGACTTCAAGGCTGTTCTGGTAACGCCCGAGACAGACCTTGATAAGCTTCCTGACAGGCACCCGTGGCTCCTGACAACACCGCTGGTTGTTAAGCCGGACATGCTCTTCGGGAAGAGGGGAAAGTTGGGTTTGATCCTATACAAGAAGGAAAAGCCCGGGGACGTGAAGTGGGAGGATGCAAAGAGGTGGATTGAGGAGAAGAGGAAAGAGGTTGTTGAGATAAAGGGGCAGAAAGGTCACCTTACCCACTTCCTCATAGAGCCGTTCGTTCCCCACGAGGAGGAGTACTACGTTGCAATGACGATGGAGAGGGAAGGGGACAAGGTTTTCATGTCAGCCTTCGGTGGAATTGACGTTGAGGAGAACTGGGACAAGGTCAGGGAGGTCTTCATCCCCGCCCTTGCAACGGATGAAGAGATTGAAAAGCTCATAAGGGAGAACGTTCCATCCGAGATTAAGGATGTTGACAAGTTCGCAAACTTTACCCTGAGGCTCTACAGGCTCTTCAGGGACCTATACTTCACCTACCTTGAGATTAACCCCCTTGCAATGACGGGGAATCAGGTCTTCCCCATAGACTTCGTCGGGAGGCTTGATGACACAGCCCAGTTCATTGCAGGAAGGAAGTGGGGGGATATTGAGTTCCCGAGCGGTTTCGGGAAGGAGCTTACTCCGGAGGAGAAGTACATAAAGGAGCTTGACGAGAAGACGGGAGCATCCCTGAAGCTTACCATCCTCAACCCTGAGGGAAGGATATGGACGCTCGTTGCAGGTGGTGGGGCTTCGGTCGTTTACGCCGATACCGTGGCAGACCTCGGATTTGTAAATGAGCTTGCAAACTACGGTGAGTACTCAGGAAACCCCTCAAGGGCGGAGACGAGGGAGTACGTGAAGACAGTTTTTGACCTGATGACGAGGAATAAAGACCCTCAGGGAAGGCCGAAGATACTGATAATCGGTGGTGCCATCGCAAACTTCACGGACGTTGCAAAGACGTTTGACGGGATAATTGATGCCATGAAGGAGTACGCCGATAAGCTCAGGGATGTTGGAGTTAAGATATACGTAAGGAGGGGAGGACCCAACTACAAGATCGGACTTGAGAAGATAAAGCACGCAGCCGAGGAGCTCGGCCTTCCGATTGAGGTTTACGGACCCGAAACCCACATGACGGCAATTGTGAGGAAAGCTTTAACAGAGAACTAATTATGGAGGAGACTATGGCAAGACCCGACTACATCCTCTTTGACAGGGAGACGAAGGCTATATTCTGGAACCTCAACAGGAACGCAATCCAGAGGATGCTCGATTACGACTTTACCGTCGGAAGGACGCCAAGCATCGTTGCAATCGTTGCACCGACACAGAACAGGAAGTTTGAGAAGTTCTTCCACGGAACCCACGAGATAATGATTCCCATCTACAGGTCAACGACGGACGCAGCAAAGGAGCATCCCGATGCGGATGTCCTCGTTAACTTCGCATCGTTCAGGACTGCCTACAACGTGACGATTGAGGCTATAGGTATCCCCACCATAAGAACGATTGCCATAACGGCTGAGGGAATACCGGAAAGGCTTGCAAGGGATATGGCTCTGAAGGCGAGGAAGGCCGGAAAGGTGATAATCGGTCCGGCAACCGTTGGAGGAATTACGGCAGGTGCCTTCAGGATAGGGAACGCCGGCGGAACCATAGAGAACATCGTTAACTCAAAGCTCCACAGGCCCGGTTCTGTGGGCCTCGTTACAAGGTCTGGAGGGCTCTTCAACGAGCTTTCAAACATCATAGCAAGAAACGCAAACGGGATTGTTGAAGGGGTTGCAATCGGTGGGGACATGTTCCCCGGTTCGGACTTCCTCGACCACCTTCTCAGGTTTGAGAAGAACCCCGACGTCAAGTTCATGGTGATGCTCGGGGAGCTCGGTGGAGACCTTGAGTATAAAGTTGTTGAGGCACTCAAGGAGGGGGCGATAACGAAGCCCGTCATCGCCTGGTGCATAGGGACAATCTCAAAGTACTTTGCAGGCGAGGTTCAGTTTGGCCATGCAGGTGCAAAGGCTGGCGCTGAGAGGGAGACGGCCGATGCCAAGAACAGGGCTTTGAGGGAGGCTGGAGCCATTGTTCCTGAGTCCTTCGATGAGTTCCCGGATAAGATAAGGGAGGTTTACGAGAGGCTTGTTTCTGAAGGCAAGATCGGAGAGGTTCACGAGCCTCCCGTTCCGGAGCTTCCCGAGGACTACGCAAAGGCTGTTAAGCTCGGAAAGATAAGGAAGCCGACAAACTTCATCTGCACGATATCGGACGACAGAGGAGAGGAGGCAACCTACTGCGGTATTCCCATAAGTGAGGTTGTTGAGAGGGGGTTCTCCATAGCTGACGTTATAGGGCTTCTCTGGTTCAAGAAGAGGTTCCCCGAGTGGGCTTCAAAGTTCATAGACATGGTAATAAAGGTTGTTGCCGACCACGGACCCTGCGTTTCCGGTGCCCACAACGCAAAGGTTACGGCAAGGGCTGGAAAGGACCTGATGTCCTGCCTTGCAAGCGGTCTCCTTACGATAGGTCCGAGGTTTGGTGGAGCTATCGATGGAGCTGCTAAGTACTTCAAGTTTGCAAAGGAGCAGGGGATGGACCCGTACGAGTTCGTTGACTACATGAAGAACGTTGAGAAGATTCCCATCCCCGGAATTGGCCACAGGATAAAATCAACGAAGAATCCGGATAAGAGGGTTGAGCTTCTGAAGAACTTCGCAAAGGAGAACTTCCCGTCAACGGAGCTCCTTGACTACGCCCTCGAGGTTGAGAAGGTCACAACGGCAAAGAAGGAAAACCTTATACTCAACGTTGATGGAACTATCGGCGTTCTCCTGGTTGATATGTTCAGGAGCCTGGGCTACTCCGATGCAGATATCGATGAGCTTATAAAGGCAGGTGCCTTCAACGCCTTCTTCGTCCTCGGAAGGAGCATCGGCTTCATCGGACACATCTTAGATGAGAAGAGGCTTGCGATGCCCCTCTACAGGCACCCGTGGGACGATGTCCTCTACGACGTCAAGCGTCCGGAAGGAGCTTAGTTTAAGGGCTGCTCTGCAGCCCCCTTTCCACATTTCTATTGAGGGGTGGAAAGCTCTTGAGCCCTACTTTGCACAGGGAAAAGGGATTTCGGTTTTTCTTCTATTCAAATGAGGGAATAGAGCCTCCTCATGTACACGTCCTTAAGGATGGCTGTGAAGCTAAAGTATGGCTTGAGCCGGACATTTCTATTGCTGAGAACTACGGCTTTTCTCAGAGGGAGCTGAGTACTATACTTGAGATAGTGGATAGCAACCTTGAGAAGTTTTTGAAGGAGTATCGGAGATGGCACGGAAGGTAGGTGATATAGGAGTTAAAGGCATACGGTTTACCGGGGGAAAAATCTATTTTGAGCTGAACGACGGAAGGGAGCTTGGCGTTCCTCTTGAATGGTTTCCAAAGCTCAAAGAGGCTTCTCCCGAAGAAAGGAGTAACTACTGCCTGACTGCCAACGGAACGGGGGTTCACTGGAAGAATCTGGATGAGGACATTTCCATAAAGTACCTTCTTCAGGAAAAATTCTACCTCCTTGAGGCTGCCCCAGAAAGGGCGAAAGCTTAGGAACTTCCCTTCTGCTATAATCCTCCAACAAAACCTTAAAGGAGAGAAGATGAAGAAGGGGAAGATACTGTATGAAGGGAAGGCAAAGGTTATCTATGAGACGGACAGTGAAAACCTCCTCATACAGCACTTTAAAGATGACATCACGGCCTTTGACGGCGTAAAGCACGAGGTGCTGAAGGGGAAGGGGACGCTCAACTGCGCAATCTCATCAAAGATATTTGAGTTTCTTGAGGAGAACGGCGTCAAAACCCACTTCGTTGAGAGGTTCTCTCCGAACGAGATGCTCGTAAAGAGATGTGAGATCATCCCCGTTGAGGTTGTTGTCAGGAACATCGCAGCCGGAAGCTTTTCAAAGAGGTACGGGCTTGAGGAGGGGGAGAAGCTGAGAAGACCCGTTGTTGAACTCTTCTACAAGTCGGACAAGCTCCACGACCCGATGGTGTGCAGGGAGCACGTTGAGTACTTTGGATGGGCAAAGCCCGATGAGGTTGACTTCATGAGGAGGACGGCTCTGAAGGTGAATGAGCTGCTCCTTGAGTTCTTCAGGAACGTCAGCATAATGCTCGTTGATTTCAAGCTTGAGTTTGGAAGGCACAGGGGTGAGATTTTGGTTGCCGATGAGATAAGTCCGGATTCCTGCAGGCTCTGGGACATAACAACGGGGGAAAAGTTGGACAAGGACAGGTTCAGAAGGGACCTTGGAAACGTCATGGACAGCTATGAGGAGATATACAGGAGGATTGAGGAAAGGTATGGGGAGTGAAAGGCTCGTTAGCGGTGTTGATAAGGAGATGAGAATTGCCCTTGAGAGGTACAGGGAGCCGGAGAACATAAGAAGGGTTCTCTCCGGGATGAGGCCAACGGGAAAGCTCCACCTCGGGAACTACTTCGGAGCCCTCAAGACGTGGATTGAGCTTCAGGATAGGGCTGAGTGCTTCTTCTTCGTTGCTGACTGGCATGCGATAACGACCTCCTACCATGACCTTTCAAGCCTGAGCCAGAATACGGTTGAGATGATGGCTGACTGGCTTGCCTGCGGCCTTGACCCCGAAAAGTCAACGCTCTTCATCCAGTCCCTCGTCAAGGAGCACGCCGAGCTTTACCTCCTTTTAGGGATGGTTGTTCCCGTTAAGTGGCTTGAGAGGAACCCGACCTACAAGGAGATGATGGAAAACCTGAAGGACAGGGAGCTTGCAACTTACGGCTTCCTCGGTTATCCCGTTCTTCAGGCTGCCGATATCCTCATCTACAAGGCCGACGTTGTTCCGGTTGGCATAGACCAGATTCCCCACCTTGAGCTGACGAGGGAGATTGCGAGGAGGTTCAACAACCTGTTCGGTGAAACGTTTCCCGAACCAAGACCGTTTCTCTCAAAGGCTCCGAAGCTCCCCGGCCTTGATGGGAGGAAGATGAGCAAGAGCTACGGCAACTGCATCTACCTATCCGACAGCCGGGATGAGGTAAGGAAGAAGGTCATGAGCATGTTCACGGATCCCAAAAGGGTGAGGAGGACAGACCCGGGCCATCCGGAGACCTGCCCCGTGTTCTCATACCACAGGATATTTACATCCCCGGAAAGGGTTTCAGAGATTGAGGTTGAGTGCAGGCAGGCAGAGATAGGTTGCGTTCAGTGTAAGAGGGAGCTTTCGGATAACCTTAACGCGTTTCTTGAACCGATAAGGGAGAGGAGGGAGAGCTACCTGTCAAACAGGAAAAAGATGTTTGAGCTTTTCATTGAGGGTTCAAGGAGGGCAGGGGAGATAGCATCGGAAACTATGGGGAGGGTGAGGAAGCTTATGAACCTGTTTGAAGGGAGCAATGAGGTTTAACAGGGCTGTGAGGATGAGGATAGCTGTCCTCATCTTCCTCATAACGCTCCTCATCGTCCACCTTAAGAGCATTTTCAACTGA
>CAZIVU010000042.1:0-9556 GCA_964542865.1 uncultured bacterium
AAGGTTATACTTTGAAAGCCTGTACCTCAGCTCCCTCTGGGTAAGCCCCAAAAGGGATGCAGCCTTTCTCCTGTCCCCTCCGGAAGCCCTCAGAGCCTGCTTCAACAGGTCAACCTCAACCTCCCGAATCACCCTTTTTAAATCTATACCCTCTTTGCCAAGCTTGAAGGAGAGGTCTGACCGTTGAACGGACGGACGCCTGAAAACTATCCTTCCGTTATCCGACAGTATAACTTCCCTCTCAACGATGTTCCTAAGCTCCCTGACGTTCCCCTTGAGAGGGTGCTCCATAAGGTACTCGATGAAGTTTGAGTCAACCTTTTCTACCCTTTTCCCGTACTTCCTTGAGAACAGCCTGATGAAGTGCTCAATGAGGAGGGGTATATCCTCCCTCCTCTTCCTCAGAGGGGGAACCTCAATCACAAACTTTGAGAGCCTGTAGAAGAAATCCTCCCTGAAGTTTCCCTTTCCTATCTCCTCCTCAAGTTCCCTGTTCGTAGCGGCGATGACCCTGACATCAACGGGTATCCTCTCGGTGCTGCCCAGAGGCCTCACCTCCCTCTCCTCAAGAAACCTTAACAGCTTAGCCTGAAGCTTTACGGGCATATCCCCTATCTCGTCGAGGAAGAGGGTCCCCCCATCGGCTTCCCTTATCAATCCCTTCCTGTTCGACGTTGCCCCCGTGAAGGCTCCCCTCCTGTACCCGAAAAGCTCGCTTTCAAGCAGCTCTGAAGGCAGGCTTGCACAGTTTATGGCGATAAAAGGTGCTTCACTCCTCCTGCTCAAACGGTGAATAGCCCTTGCAACGAGCTCCTTCCCCGTTCCGCTCTCACCGACTATGAGAACATCAACGTCGTAAGGAGCAACCTTCCTTATGGTCTCCTTTAGCTTCAGCATGGGAGGGGAGTTACCTATTAGCTCATCCCCAACAGTTTCAACCTCCTGAAGTCTCTTCTCAAGGGAGAGCTTCTCCTTCACGTTCCTTATGAGAAGCCTTACATCCGAGATGTCAAAGGGCTTGGATATGTAGTCGTAAGCTCCCAACTTCATCGCCTCAACAGCCGTGTCAGAGGAGGCAAAGGCGGTTATAATCACGAACTCCCCTCCGATGCCGTTTTCGCTTGCAAACCTGAGAACATCCATCCCCGTCCCGTCTGGAAGCTTCAGGTCAACGAGAGAGAGGTCTATGTCCTCCCCCTTCAGTAAAGACACCGCCTCCTTGACCGTCGAGGCTTCAAAAACGCTGAAGCCAAACTCCTCAAGTATTATCCTGAGAAGCTCCCTTATGTTTTTCTCATCATCAACGATCAGGGCTTTCACTCAAAACCTCTTGAGGGATTTCAACCGTAAACTTCGCACCTCCTAACCTGCTCTTCCCGACAGTCAGCTTTCCTCCAAGCTCCATCACAATCCGCTTCGCAATCGAAAGTCCCAGACCCGTTCCCCCTTCCCTCTTGGTAAAGAAGGGCTCAAATATCTTCTCAACGTCGCTCTCATCAATCCCGGGACCGTCATCCTCAACCTGAACCTTTACCACTTTATCGGATACGTTCCAGCTCAGGGAAACCCTGCTGCGCGCCCACTCCACACAGTTCTTGAAGATGTTTGAAATTGCAGAGATAAAGGCATCCCTCCTGAGGCTCACCTTGGCGCTGCTGCCGTTCAGCTCAACGGACTTCCCATCGCCGTAGAGTGCTGCAACCCTCTCCATCTCATCTTTAAGATTAAACGTTTCAACCTTTGAATCAAGAGGCCTTGAGAGGGATAGGAACTCCTTCAACATCCTGTTCAGCCTTCCCGCCTCTTCAGATATCATCCTCAGAAGCTTCTCGCTCCGTTTCCCCTCCATAAGGAGGTCTGAGGCAGCCTTTATCGATGAAAGGGGGTTCCTTATCTCATGGGCAAGGTTCGCGCTTATGTTGAAAAGGTGCCTGTAAACCCTGTTCATCTCCCTCTCCCTCTCAAGCTTCCTTATGTACTCATCCTGCTGCTCGATCCTCCTGTTAAACCTCAGACCCGCATTAACTATGAGGAGAAAGGCTACAAGGTTCAGAAGCATCTTAACGGACGTTGAGAACGGGTCGGACCTCACGGAAAGGAGTATCCCGGAGTAAAGGAGGAATGAGAGAACGGACAGCATGTAGGATTTCCTTGAGCCCGTCAGGGCTGCAGAGAAGAAGAGGGGAAAGAGATAGAGTATTGAGAAGTACTGCCAGCTTGCGCGGTTTGAGAGTATCAGCGCCGAGATGAAAACGATATCAAGTATGAAATCTAAGTAGTTGACCCTCCTGTAGGAGAGCGTGAAGAGGCTTACAACCGGGTAGATGGAGAGGAACGCAAGGGAGTAATCGGTAAAGCCAAGCCCCTCCCTCAACACCCCCAACGAGAGTATAACTATGAAGAGCGCTGTCGAGAAGGCAAACCTTGAGAGCTTGTACTTGAGGAAAAGGCTGTTCCAGAACTTTCCATCCCTCAAATGAGCCTCTCAAGCGATGAGCTGTAAACCTCTTCAGCCATCTCGACGGGAAGGCTCAGTAGCTTATCCCCTCCCTGCTTTACGGTTCCTACCCTCCCGTCGTTAACCACACCGAGATAGCTGAAGGGAACGCCTCTTGAGGTAAGGTACCCCTCAAGCTCACCCCTTGCCTCTCGATCCACCGTCACGACAACCCTGCTCTGCTCCTCTCCGAAGAGTAGCAGGTCCGGCCTTATCCTCTCCTCAAAGTTAACCTCAAAGCCAAGTCCCGTTCCAAATGCCGACTCAAAGAGGCATACGAGGATTCCCCCCTCAGAGACATCGTGGGCACTCCTCAGCACGCCCTGCCGGGAAAGTTCTATGAGCGAACGCTGAACTTTCCTTTCAAGCTCAAGGTTCAACACCTGCTCCCCCGAATAGCTTCCGACAAGGAGCTTCTGGTACTCCGAACCGGATATGTTTCCCCTGTTAACCCCTATGAGGTATATGAGGTCACCGTCCTCCTTGAACGAGGAGGTAAGCCTTCTCTCAACGTCGTCGATGACCCCAACGCAGACAACCGTTGGCGTCGGGAAGACAGCTCTCTTACCGCCCTCCGTAACGGTCTCGTTGTAGAAGCTCACGTTCCCGCTAACAACCGGTGTCTCAAGAACCCTGCAGGCTTCAGCCATCCCGTCGATGCACCTCTCAAACTGCCACATAATCTCCGGGTCTTCCGGGCTTCCAAAGTTGAGGCAGTTCGTTATCGCCCTCGGAACCGCCCCGGAACAGGCAACGTTCCGCGAAGCCTCGGCAACCGCAATCTTCCCACCCTCAAAGGGGTTGAGGTAGCAGTACCGCGCATTGCAGTCCGAGCTCATTGCTATCCCCTTCCCCGTTCCCTTAACCCTTAAAACAGCGGCATCCGAACCGGGATATACAACCGTGTTTATCTGAACCATATGGTCATACTGCCTGTAAATCCACCTCTTGCTTGCGATGGTCGGGGATGAGAGAATCTTCAACGATAGCTCCTCAAGGCTTTCCGGCTTCTCCGGAACCTCCGGCTCCTTAGAAACCACTTCGGGGGCTTTTGAAGGCCTCCTGTAGATGGGAGCCTCATCAACGAGGGCAGCTATCGGGATGTCTGCAACCTTCTCCCCTCTCCAGTAAAGCTTGAGTGACCTCTCCCGGATAACCTCTCCTATTATGCAAGCATCAAGCCCCCACTTCCTGAAGACGTCCATAATCTCATCTTCCCTTCCCCTCTCACAGACGACGAGCATCCTCTCCTGAGACTCTGAGAGCATAATCTCGTAAGGGTTCATCCCCTCCTCCCTGAGGGGAACCCTGTCGAGATCAAGCTTCACGCCGACCTTCCCCCTTGATGCCATCTCAACGGAGGAGGAGGTCAGCCCAGCCGCCCCCATATCCTGAATGGCAACGATTCCCTCCCTCTCCATCGCTTCAAGGCACGCCTCTATGAGGAGCTTTTCGGTGAATGGGTCTCCGACCTGAACGTTTACCTTCTTCTCAACCTCCTCCTCGGATGAGAACTCCTCCGAAGCCATGGTTGCTCCGTGAATCCCGTCCCTCCCTGTCTTCGAGCCAACGTATATGACAGGGTTCCCAACTCCAGCAGCTTTTGCGTAGAATATCCTGTCCTTCTCAACAATTCCGAGGGCGAACGCGTTAACGAGGGGATTTGTCTGATAGCACCTGTCAAAGTAAACCTCACCACCCACAGTCGGAACTCCGACACAGTTCCCGTAGTGGCTTATACCGGAAACAACCCCCTTCAGGACGTACCTCATCCTTGAATCGTCAAGCTCCCCGAACCTGAGAGAGTCCATGCAGGCTACAGGCCTTGCTCCCATTGTGAAAACATCCCTCAGGATTCCACCAACCCCGGTTGCAGCACCGTTGAAGGGTTCGATGAAGGATGGATGGTTGTGGGACTCAACCTTAAAGGCGGCGCATATCCCCCTCTCGGGATCGACCTCAATGATGCCCGCGTTCTCCCCCGGACCCTGAACGACCCACGGGGCTTCCGTTGGAAACCGTTTCAGGTGAACCCTTGACGACTTGTAGGAGCAGTGCTCCGACCACATCGCCGAGAATATGCCAAGCTCAACGATGTTCGGTTCCCTTCCCAGAAGCTCAACGATCCTCCTGTACTCCTCAAGCGTAACGTGTTTCTCAATAACATCCTTCTCCATGTAAACCTCTCCTCCTATTTGCCCTATTATACCCTCCCCTCAAGAACATCGATAACCCTCTTCATCCCTTCTGGAAGGTCAACCTCAAACTCCATCACCTTTCCTGTCTTCGGGTGCCTGAAGGAGAGGTAAAAGGCGCAGAGGGCGTGCATCCCCATGTTCTCAATGGCTTTCCTCAGGAGAGGAGCCTTGATCCTCGATAACCTGAAGCCGTAAACGTAGTCTCCGAGTATCGGGTGGCCTATATAGGACATGTGTACCCTTATCTGGTGCGTCCTTCCGGTTTCAAGTTTGCACCTTATATCCGTGACGTTAAACTTCTCATACCTTTTAACAACCCGGTAGTTCGTTATCGCCTCCCTCGGGGATGTCGTCCTCGGGGAGAACTTCTTCCTGTCAAACCTGTCCCTTCCGATCGGGATAACGATTCTTCCCCGATCCTTCTCAACAATCCCGTAAACAAGAGCCCTATACAGCCTTACTACCTCCCTCCTTTTGAACTGTTCAACGAGGGAGCTGTTTGCAAGGTCGTTCTTCGCAACAACGAGGAGGCCTGCGGTGTCCTTGTCAAGCCTGTGGACAATCCCCGGTCTCAGGTTTCCAGAAATTCCTCCCAGATCCCTGCAGTGGTAAAGGAGGGCATTCACAAGCGTGCCCCTGTAGTGGCCCGGAGCCGGGTGGACTACCATTCCGGGAGGCTTGTTGATAACGATTACGTAGTCGTCCTCGTAAACGATGTCAAGGGGGATGTTTTCAGGTTCAAGGCTGACGGGGACAGGCTCCGGAATCTCAAAGCTCACGGTATCTCCCTCCCTCAACCTGTAGGAGGGCTTTTCAACAACCCTCCCGTTCACGCTTACATCCCCGTTCTCAACCATGAGCTTTGCCTGAGACCTTGAAACCTCGGAAACGGAGGAGATGAAAACGTCAAGCCTCTTTCCGGCTTGATCATGATCCACTATGAACTCCGGCATGAAGCGCTATCTTCTCCTGTTTAGCTCCTCTGCAATCTCATCAAGCGTTATCCCCTTCTCAACAAGGGCAACCAAAAGGTGGTAGAGAAGGTCGGAGACCTCGTATACGGCATCCCCCCTCCTGTCGGACTTCAGGGCAAGTATCGTCTCTACCGCTTCCTCCCCAACCTTCTGGAGTATCCTGTCCTCTCCCTTCCTGAAGAGGGAAGCCGTGTAAGAGCCTTCGGGCATGGACTTTTTCCTCTCCTCAATAACCCTGTAGAGCTCCTCAATAACGCTGCAGAAATTCACTCCCAAGCCAACCTCCTGTAGAAACAGCTAACGTTTCCCGTATGGCATGCCGGACCTTCAGGGTCAACCACGTAAAGGAGCGTATCGCCATCGCAGTCAACGTATATCTCCCTCACCCTCTGAACGTTCCCCGAGGTCTCCCCCTTTAACCAGAGCTTCCCCCTCGACCTTGAGTAGTAGTGTGCAAGTCCGGTATCTATCGTCCTCTCAAGGGCATCTCTGTTCACGTAGGCGACCATTAGAACCATCCCCGTTCTCCTGTCCTGAACGACAACGGGGACAAGACCGTTTCCCTTTGAGAAGTCAACCTTATCCATAAGCTCCCTGTCAAACTTTATGGCTACCTCCAACGTCAATGACCCTGTTCTCATCGATGTAGAAGAGCTTCAGCGAGGTTATATTATAACCGGCCTTCTTGAATGAATCCTCATAAACCCTCAGCTGCTCAACGTAGCCTTCATACAGCTTCCTGTTGAACATACCCGTTTTCACATCCCATATCTCATAGCCGTCCCCTACTCTGACGATGAGGTCAACCCTTCCCCTGACAACCCTGTTGCCATCCACGAAGGTGAAGGGAACCTCCGTTTGAGAGCCTATGAGGAAACTGTAATCCCTTGAGAGCAGCTCATACACCTCACCAAGCCTCTTCACCAGCTCCCTGTTAGGGGAGTAGATGAGGTTTGTCGCGTACTCTACGGACTCCTCCTTCCCCCCTCCTTTCACAAAAGCCTCAACGAGGTAGTGAACGGCATTTCCGTAATCCCTCGGATCCATCCCCTTCGGAAGGTACGGGTTCTCAACCCCTTCAACCTCCCCATCGTGGGAGCTCGGGAAAACGGTCTTCAGGTAATCACCCCCCGAAAAATCAACGATGACCGGAAGGTTCTCCTCAGCCTCTCCGGGTTTAACCTCTCCAACATCGATCCTTGAAGGTTCAGCCCTGAAATCAAACTTACCGTAAGGGAAGGAGACCTCATTCCCCCTCCTCCGAAGCCCGACGTAGAGGTTCCTCTTTGCCCTTGTAAAGGTAACGTAGAGAAGGTTCTTCTCCTCCTCCCTGTCAAGGTAGCTCTCCACCTCTCTCAGTGCGTTGAAGAGGGGGCTTTCATCAAAATCCCCCTTTTCGCCGAACAGCCTGACGGCAAGGCCGATGCTTGAGAAGAGGAACCTTCCCCTGTTAAAGCCCCTTCCCCACGGAACCGCCACAACCGATTCAAACTCAAGCCCCTTTGAGCCGTGAATCGTTGTAAGCAGGATTCCCCTCTCAGAATTTAAGCTGTAGGGGAGCGACCTGTCCCTTGATGAGACCATAGACTCTATGTAGGAGATAAGGTCTCTGAAGTTCAGGGAGTTCTCACCCTCAAACCTTGCAACCTCGTTGATAAGCTCAAGAACGGAGTAGTACGACTCACCGTCTATCAGGTAGAGCATATCGAAGTAATCAAGCTCATCCAAAACCCTGTTTATGAAGATTGAGTGAAGCTCTGTATCCTTCCGCTTCCTGAAGTCATCAACCTTTCTCAGGAACTCCTTCACATCGTCCGGACAGTCCCCACCCATTATGCACTCTATCGCATCCGAGTGGTTCATCCCAACAAACCTTGAGGTAAGGACAAAGAACTCCTCCTTCCTGTTCTCACCGTTTTCTATAAACTTCAGCAGGTGTATGACCTCCCTTACACCGTAAGTGTTGAACGGGTTCCCGCTGATAACGTCAAAGCTTATACCGTTCTCCCTCAGGATTCTCTCATAGGGCTCGAGGTCTTTCCTCTTCCTCGCTATCACGGCAACCCTTTCCCTTGATGACCTCTCAACGATTTCAGGGATGACCTTTCGGGCAAACTCCTCCTCCTTCTCAAAGTCGATGAAGGTAACCTTCCCCTCCCTATCCTCGCTCTCAGCAAAGGGGTTAAAGTCTATCTCAAACCCCATGAGCTTCTCCCCGCTGTAAACCTCCCTGAAGACGGCGTTGAAGAACCTTATAAGCTCCCCTCCGGACCTGTAGTTTGTCAGGAGTTCCTCCCTCCGCTTCACGTACCTCTTGGCATCGTTCCATATGGATATATCGGCGGACCTGAACCTGTATATGGACTGCTTCGGGTCCCCAACTATGATCAGCCCGGGAGGGTCATCAACGTTGCGCATCTCCTTTATTATCTCCCACTGAATCGGGTCGGTATCCTGGAACTCATCAACGATTATGAACCGAAACTTCTGCGCTATCTCATACCTTGCGTTGTCGCTTCCCCTCAGAAGCTCTAAGGTTTTCTCAAGCAGGTCGTTGTAGCCAACCCTCAGCCTCTTCCCCTTCTCCCTCTCGTAGATCTCAAAGGCTTTCCCCAAAACGCTCAGAACCTCAGATATGATAGCCTTCTCCTTCAGCAGGTTCGCCTCAGCTTCACGTGAAAGGGAGAAACCGGGGTTCAGCTTCCTGTAGTAGGAGAGGATCCGCTCGACCATCGCATCAACATCAAGGTTACCCATTATTCCCGGATACCTCGTCCTGTGCTTTATAACCTCCTTAACGAAGCTGACAAACGTGTTAAAGGCATCTATGTAGTCAAGAGAGATGTAGTTCAGGAAGTCTCTGAGCTTTCCCGCAACCGAGCCTACCGCCTCGTAAACCGCAAAGTCAAGAAGCTCCTCAACCTCAACGTCCGAAAGGAGGGTGCTGTCAAGGTCAAAGAAGCCGTAGCGGAATCCGAACGTTTTCAGTAGCTGGTAGCAGAACGAGTGGATTGTCCCTATAGGTGAGGAGGGGAGAAAAAGCAGAGCGTTCTTCAAGCCCTCAAGGTCTCCATAAATCCTCTCCTTAACCCTTTCCCTCAGCTCGGAGGCAGCAGCTTCCGTGAACGTTATGAGGACTATGGACTCCGGAGAGTAACCTTCCCTTAAAAGCCCGATGTACCTGTCAACGATCAGCGAAGTCTTTCCCGTCCCGGCATTCGCCTCAACTATAAGCGTACTCCCTTTCATGTCTCCCCGCCCTGAAGCTGAGATGGCTCTCAAAGACCGAGAATATTCTCCTCAGGTCTCCAGCCGCAAACTTCCTCTCCCTGAGGGAGTTGAACGACCTCCTTAGCAGAAGGTTGGAAAGAACGGTGAGCCTGCTGTTCCACGAAAAATCACCCGCCCCACATCTGGTGCAGAGAACACCTCCCTCCTCAAGCGAGAATGAGGAGAGGTCAGAGCTCCCACACCTTATACAAGCTCTAAGGATGGGGAAGAGCCCCTCAAAAAAGGTGAACTTTAAGATAAGCATCGTCCTTGCGAGCTCAAACCTCTCCCTGATGGAGGCGTAGCGGAGGAGAAGTTCAAAGAGCTTTTCGCTTCCGCTCAGGGCATACCTCAGGTAGACCTTTGAAACGCTGTTCAGGTAGTAGAACCTCTCCATACCTTCCGGAACGTTAGCCGATATGAGCCTTGAACTTACAACCCTGAACCTTTCACCGGCATTGAGAAGCTCAAGCTCGGAGACGGAGAAGTTTTCAAACTTCAGCGGAGGTTCCCCTCTCCTTAACCTTACCACAACGTCAAACCTTCCAATCCTCTCACCGAAGAGGGAAACGTGCTTGAGCCTCTCCCCAATCCACTTTGACCTCAGGACAAAAGCC
>CAZIVU010000043.1:0-4736 GCA_964542865.1 uncultured bacterium
ATCTCCTCTCTCGGCTTTGAGATAACGGCGTTCATCTTCTCGAGTATGTAGAGCCTCCCCTCCCTTGCCTGCTTGAATGCCCTTTCAAGGATCTGCCTGCTTATCCCCTTAACCTTAACATCCATCTGGATTGCCGTTACCCCCCTTTCGGTCCCGGCGACCTTGAAGTCCATGTCGCCAAGGTGGTCCTCATCCCCGAGTATGTCTGAGAGTATCGCGAACTTCTCCCCCTCAAGGATCAGCCCCATCGCAATCCCGGCAACCTGAGCCTTCACGGGAACGCCGGCATCCATGAGGGCAAGGCTTCCCCCGCACACGGAAGCCATTGATGAGGAGCCGTTTGACTCAAGGATATCAGAAACAACCCTTATCACGTAGGGGAACTCCTCGCTCGGGGGAATAACCGGAGAGAGCGCCCTTTCGGCAAGGGCACCGTGACCGATCTCCCTCCTTCCGGGACCCCTCAGGGGGGATATCTCACCGACGCAGAACGGAGGGAAGTTGTAGTGGAGCATGAACCTTTTCTCCTCTCCGGGAAGGAGGCTCTCAACGAACTGGTACTCTTCGGGTGTCCCAAGTGTAACTGATACAAGGGCTTGGGTCTGCCCCCTTGTGAAGAGGGCGGAGCCGTGAGCCCTGTCAAGGAGACCAACCTCAACCGTTATCTTCCTTATCTCATCGGGCTTTCTCCCGTCTATCCTGACCCCCCTTTCAAGAACCATGCTCCTGACAAAAGCCCTCTCAGCCTCGTGAAAAGCCTCCTTTGCAAGGTCCCTATCGTCCTCAGGGATGTTAAGCTCAACGTACATCATCTCCCTCAACTCCCTGAGCTTCTCCCTCCTCTCCCTCTTATCGGGAATCGTTATGAAGGGCTCAATCCTCTCAAACACCCACCTTTTAATCCTCTCCTTCGAATCCTCATCAAGGGAGGGAACTGTGAACTCAAACTTCTCCTTTCCCACAAGGCTCCTGAACTCCTCCTGAAGCCTTACAATCCTCTTTATCTCCTCGTGGGCAATCTCTATGGCATCAATGACATCCTCTTCCGGGACCTCATTCGCTCCCCCCTCAACCATAACGACCGCGTCCTCAGTCCCCGACACGACGATGTTCAGCTCAGCATCGGAAAGCTCACCGTAGGGAGGGTTGACGATGAAGTCCCCATCCATCTTTGCAACCCTCACAGCGGCAACGGGCTTCTCAAAGGGTATCCTCGATACGTGAAGCGCTGCGGATGCACCGTTTATGGCTAAGATTGAAGGGTCGTTCTCGGCATCCGCGGAAACGACGAAAGCAATAACCTGAACGTCATTTCTGAAACCTTTAGGGAAGATGGGCCTTATCGACCTGTCAATAACCCTTGACTTTAAAATCTCCTCGTCCGACGGCTTCCCCTCCCTCTTGATGAAGCCTCCCGGTATCTTCCCGGCAGCATAAGCCTTCTCCCTGTACTCAACAAGAAGGGGAAAGAAGTCTATATCCTCCCTTATCTCATCAGACATAACCGCCGTAACCAAAACCTTCGTCTGGCCCTGACTGACAAGAACGGCTCCGTCAGCTTGCCTCGCAAGCTTTCCCGTCTGAAACGTTAAAATCCTCCCCCCAATCTCTGCGGATACTTCGGTAATGGACATGAGTTCCTCCTTGAAACCTGTAGGTTGAGAGTAAATATAGAGCAGCAGTTAAATGATACCACAGAAGGGTAGAGTTCCCCCGGTTATTGTTATTGAGGGCGAGGAAGCTTACTTCCTCAGCCCCAACTTCTGAACTATGCTCTGATACCTGTTAAAGTCCTTCTCCCTGAGGTACCTGAGGAGCTTCTTTCTCCTTCCAACGAGCCTCTGAAGAGCCCTCTTGTTGTTGTTATCCTGCCTGTTAGCCTTGAAGTGTTCCGTCAGAGCCTTTATCCTCTCCGTGAGGAGGGCAATCTGAACCTCAGGAGAGCCGGTGTCCTTCTCGTGGAAGCCGTACTTCCTGATAATCTCAAGCTTCACATCCCTATCTACAGCCATGAAAACCTCCGTTTTCTCTTTAAGCAGAGGGGAAATTTATCAAAGCAGACCCGGTTTGTAAAGCCCTCACCTTAACTTATCGTAGACGGACTTTACCTTCTGCTCCATGTGAAGGGGCTTATCCCTCCTGTCATCTATCCTTATAGTCGTCACAACCCTCATTGCCCCCTCCTCAAAGGGCTTCTCATGCATGAGCTTTGCAACCTCAAGGAGCTCAGCGACATCCCCCTCAACAACGGTTCCCATGGGGTTGACCTGAAACTTCAGCCCCCTCTCCTTCAAAACGGAAACGCAGTCCGCAACGTATCTGCTGACGCTCGGCGTCCCCGTCCCGAGGGGGACAACAACGATCTCCATAAGCGCCACTACTCCTCCTCTTCCTCTCCGAAGAGCTTGTTTATGAGCCTCTCCCACTCATCCCTGCAGTCCTCAGATTCGCACTCCCCGTCAAGGGGAATTATCGAAGCCCTCTCGATAACGTCTTTAGCCACGAATATCGGAGCCTTCATCCTCACGGCAACGTTGATGGCATCGCTTGGCCTTGAGTCCACCCTTATCGTCTCCCCATCCCCCCTTCTCACCTCGATAACCGCAAAGTATATGCCGTTATCGAAATCGTTGATGATAACCCTTTCAACCTCTCCGCCGAGGGACTGGATAACATCACAGAGCAGGTCATAGGGAAACGGTCTCGGGGGTGATGCTCCAAGCAGGTGGGTTTCAAGAAGCTCAGCCTCATAGTTTCCAACCCATATGGGGACGGCAAACCTGTCCTTCTCGTTTCCAAGTATGATTATCGGAAGGTTGCTTGTGTGGTCCTTTGCCACTCCGATAACTGAAACCTCAACCATCTCCAGCTCCCGTTAAAACGTTTTCTGTTCTCCCTTTAAGGAAAAATGGGGATATCTCCTCAATCCTGACGTTTACAACCTTCCCTACTGCAGAGCTCTCCCCCTCAACCACCACAACCTTGTTATCCCTCGTCCTTCCGTAAAGCCTGCTCCTGTCCTTTGGGCTTGGTCCCTCAATCAGAACCTCCTCAACATTGCCGAGCCTCTGAAGGTTCCTCATCTCAGCCTGATTCCTCAAAAGCTCACTCAGGATTTTGAGCCTCCTGTTCTTCTCCTCCCTCGGTACGTCATCCCTGAAGGAGTAAGCCCTCGTAAAGGGCCTCGGAGAGTACTCAAAGACAAAAGCCTGATCGAACACGCACCTCTCAACAAGGTCAAGCGTCTCCTCAAAGTCCCTCCCGGTTTCACCGGGAAAACCGACTATGAAGTCTCCGGATATGGCAACGTTCGGCACAGTATCCCTCAGCATCATGACCTTCTCAATGTACTCCTCCTTCGTGTATCCCCTTCCCATCCTCTCAAGCACCCTGTTTGAACCGCTCTGAGGTGGAAGGTGAACGTACTCACAGACCTTTGGGATATCCCTTATCGCCCTTGCTATCCTCTCGCTAAAACCAGCAGGGTGGGAGGTTGTAAACCTTACCCTTTCAATGCCCTCAACCTCTGAAACCATGTAGAGAAGGTCGGCAAGGTCAACCCTCTCCTCGAGCCCCTCACCGTAGAAGTCAACGTTCTGCCCGAGGAGGTGAACCTCCTTAACCCCTCTGTCTGCAAGCCTTCTTACCTCTTCAACAACCAATTTGGGGGGAACGCTTCTCTCCCTTCCCCTCGTGAACGGGACTATGCAGTAGGTGCAGAACCTGTTGCAACCCCTCTGAACAGTAACATAAGCAACGAAAGGGTTTGATGTAATCTGCTCAATCTTCGGAACATCCCTCTCATCATCCAGCGGAGCGTCAAGAACCTGAACCCGTTGGTCCTTCCCTGCAGAGCCAAGTAGCTCACCGATCTTGAAGAAGTTAAACGTGCCGAAGATGAGGTCTATCCCCGGATACCTTTTCAGGAGGGAGTCCTTCTCCTTCTGGGGAACACAGCCTCCAACTGCAAGGACAACGTTCCTTCCCTCCCTTTTCAGGGACTGAACCTTACCTATGAAGCTGTAAGCCTTATTATCGGGCTTTTCCCTCACGCTACACGTGTTGACGATAACAACATCCGCATCCTCAACGGACTCTGCCTGAGCGTAGCCGAGCCCCCTCAAAATGCCAGCCATCTTCTCCGAGTCCGCCACGTTCATCTGACAGCCGAAAGTCTTTATGAAGAACTTCCTCACAAACACCTCTTACGTTCTCAAATCAATATAAACCTACCTGCAGGGATGTGGTATCCTTGCCCCTTTCGGGTAAACGTATATCTCAACCCTCCTGTTTAAAGCCCTTCCCTCCTTCGTACCATTTGGAGCTATGGGCTTCTTTGGACCGCAACCGAAGGTGAGTATCCTTGACGGGTCAACACCATCAAGGACAAGCTCGTTCTTGACGGACTGTGCCCTCTTCTCAGAAAGCCTGACGTTGTAGCGAAAGCTCCCCGTGCTGTCGGTAAACCCGGCAACAACTATGACGTTACTCGGATCCCTGTTTATGGTGTCCGCAATCCTCCTGAGCGTATCCCTTGCCGATGGCTTCAGTGTGTAGCTGTCAAAGTCAAAGAGAACGCTGTCCTTTATCACCACCCTTACCTTATCCGGGTCCTTGACGACAGCCACAGGCCTGTCCTTTGAGATTGGAGTCCCGCTGTAAGTCCCCTGAGCGTTATCTACGGGCTTAACCCCCAAATCGTCGCCGAGCTCCTTTGCCTGCTGGTCAAGGATATA
>CAZIVU010000043.1:4836-9542 GCA_964542865.1 uncultured bacterium
CGGGCTTAACCCCCAAATCGTCGCCGAGCTCCTTTGCCTGCTGGTCAAGGATATAACCTATCGTCCCGCCTATTATCGCTCCAGCCGCTGCACCTATAAGGACCCTCTTTGCCTTTCCATGCTTGGGTCCGGTAACCGCTCCTGCAATGCCTCCAACAGCGGCCCCGATGGCTGCACCCGTTACCGTCTTGCTCGGCTTTCCCTCCTGCGTCGTGGCACAGCCGAAGAGGAGCGATGAGCAGAGAAAGAATGTTAAAATTTTCCTCAACATGACAACCTCCTTAAAGGGCTGCTTTTAATTTAGATCGCTGAACGGAGGATATCAACGATGGTTGAATCCATTGCTAAGGCTGCAAAGACAGAAAGCTACAGGCTCATGGAGATACCGACAGACGTTAAGAACAATACGCTCCTTAAAGCTGCAGAGATCATGGACAGGGAGAGGGAAAGGATAGTTGAGGAGAACAGGAAGGACATCGAGAGTGCAGAGGAGAAAGGGCTCTCAAAAGCCATGATTGACCGCCTCCTCCTCAACGAGAGGAGAATCGACGGGATGATTCAGGTTCTCAAGGACGTTGCCTCCCTCAACGACCCCGTTGGTGAGGTGATAAAGATGTGGAAGAGGCCAAACGGACTGAGAATCGGTAAGATGAGGGTTCCCCTCGGCGTTATCGGAATTATCTATGAGTCAAGGCCAAACGTAACGGTTGAGGCTGCATCCCTCTGCATAAAGAGCTCCAACTCGGTAATCCTAAAGGGAGGCTCCGAAGCCATAAACTCAAACAGGGTTCTCGTAAACATCCTCAGGGAGGCGGCAAGGGAGTCCGGATACCCTGAAGGGGCTATACAGTTCATAGACACGACGGAAAGGAGCGCCGTTGCGCAGATGCTCAAGCTTGACGCTTACATAGACGTGATAATTCCGAGGGGCGGTGAGGGGCTCATCAGGTTTGTTGCCGAGAACTCAACGATACCCGTGATAAAGCACTACAAAGGTGTATGCCACGTGTTCGTTGATGAGTTCGCAGACCTTGAGAAGGCTTGGAACATCTGCTTCAACGCAAAGGTTCAGAGGCCGGGCGTTTGCAACGCAATGGAGACCATGCTTGTCCACTCAAAGGTAGCCGATGAGTTTATGCCGACGATGATAAAGCTCTTCAAGAAGGCAAACGTCGAGCTAAGGGGATGTGAGAGGACGAGGAGCTACGACCCTGAGTACATAAAACCGGCAACGGAGGATGACTGGTACGAGGAGTACCTTGACCTCATCCTTGCTGTGAAGATCGTTGATTCCTTAGATGAAGCCATCGACCACATAAACACCTACGGTTCCCACCACAGCGATGCGATAGTGACGGAGAGCTACACTAACGGGATGAGGTTCATAAACGTCGTTGACTCTGCCGCCGTTTACGTCAACGCCTCAACCCGGTTCACCGATGGTAACGTCTTTGGCCTTGGCGCTGAGATGGGAATAAGCACGGACAAGATACACGTAAGGGGACCTATGGGTCTGGAAGACCTTACAATCCCGAAGTACATAATCTTTGGAAACGGGCAGATAAGGCAGTGAAGAACTTTCTCGGAACGGTTGTATTCTGGTTCTTCTTCATTCAGATATTCGTCTGGATCCCTGCTGCCTTCTACTTCAGGAAGAGGAGAGGCGGTTGAGGACGGATATCCTGTTTGGGGGCAGCTTCAACCCGGTCCACGTTGGGCACCTCATAGTCGCTCAGGACGTCTACGAGATGGTAAAACCTGAAAAGCTCATCTTTGTACCAGCCTACATCCAGCCCCTCAAGGGAGAGCTCCTCTTTCCCCCTGCAATGAGGATTGAGATGCTCAAATCCTGCATAGAGGGTGATGACAGGTTCTCCGTATGGGACGTTGAGATAAGGAGGAGGGACAGATCCTACACCGTTGAGACTTTAGAGTATTACCGGGAAAAGAGGGGGAGGAAGCCGCTGTTTCTGATGGGAGCCGATTCACTGCTGACCCTCCACGAGTGGAGGGAACCGGAGAGGATTCTGGAGCTCTCCACTATCCTCGTTGCGAGCAGGGGAAACCGTTCGGATGAGGAGATAGCCGAATACGTGGAAAGGCGCTTCTCAGCGAAAGTAACGTTCGGCATCAGGGGAGATATCCTCTCCTCAAAGGTCGTTGTGCTGAGGACGAGGAGGGTAGACATCAGCTCAACGGAGATAAGGGAAAGGCTTGAAAAAGGGAAGAGCATAAGGTACCTTGTCACGGAAAAAGTTGAAGAGATGATAAGGAGGAGATATGCCCGTGAGGAAGATGTTCAGGAAGATGAGCCTTAAAGACATTGACCCATCAGAGCTTGAGGGGAAAAGGGTCTTCGTCAGGGTTGACTTTAACGTCCCCATAAAGGACGGCGTTATAACGAACGACAAGAGGATTCGGGCAGCGCTTCCAACGATAAACTACCTCATAGACCACAGGGCAAGAATTATCCTCTGCTCCCACCTTGACAGGCCAAAGGGCTGGGATAAATCCCTCAGCCTGAAGCCGGTTGCCGAAAGGCTCTCAAGGCTTCTTGAGAGGGAGGTAAAGTTCATTCCCGACTGCGTTGGGGATGAGGTTGAAAGGCAGGTAAACGGGCTTAGGGAAGGGGACGTCGCACTCCTTGAGAACGTGAGGTTCTACAGGGAGGAGACTGAGAACGACCCCGAGTTTGCAAGGAAACTATCAAGGCTTGCCGACATATACGTGAACGACGCATTCGGAACCGCCCACAGGAAGCACGCTTCAACCTACGGCATTGCAAAGTTTGTGAGGATTGCCGTTGCCGGTTTCCTCCTTGAGAACGAGATCAAGTACCTCCAGAAGGTCCTTGAGAACCCCGAAAGACCGATGGTTCTCGTAATTGGGGGATCAAAGGTATCAAGCAAGCTTTCCGTTATAGAGAACCTCCTGAAGGTTGTTGACAAGATGCTGATCGGCGGTGGAATGGCTTATACGTTCCTGAAGGCAGCCGGCTTTGAGGTCGGGAAGTCACTCGTGGAGGAGGACCTCATCGACACGGCGAAGGAGATTATGGAAAGGGCTAACGGGAACGGTGTCAAGTTCTACATCCCCGTTGACAGCCTTAACGCCGAGGCGGTTGACCCAAACAGCCCGTCCAAGCTCACAACTTACAAGGAGATACCGAAGAACATGATGGGGCTCGATATCGGTCCGGCAACTGCGAAGCTGTTTGAGGAGGCGATAGACGATGCCAGGACGGTTGTCTGGAACGGACCGATGGGCGTGTTTGAGCTTGAGAAGTTCAGGTACGGGACGATGGAGATTGGAAAGACGATAGCATCAAAGAAGGATGCCCTTACGATAGTCGGCGGTGGCGACAGCGTTGCAGCCCTCTCAATACTCGGGCTTGAACACAGCGTCAGCCACGTTTCAACGGGAGGAGGAGCCTTTCTCCAGTTCCTTGCCGGAAAGGAGCTCCCCGGAGTTGCTGCGCTTACGGATAAGCCTCAGTAGAATATGAGGTTTACCCCCCTGCTCCTCATGTACTTTACCTCCTGAGGGTTATCCACATCGTCAAGGAGGAGCCAGTCCCTATCCTTTGCGTGTATGAGCATCCCCTTTACGGTGAACTTTGACCTCTCACCGGAGCTTCCGGGAGGTTCAACTATGAGAAGCTTAACCTTCTCGGAGGGGATGCCGATACTCCTTAAAACGCTCCTCACATCTTGGAGGAAACTGCCGGTCATCTGGACGATACTGAACCCTTTCATTGCGTAGAAGGAGCGCCTCTCAACATCGGTGCTCTCAGGTGAGATGAAGAGGTTATAATCGTTGCAGAGTATTCCCCTGTCGTAAACGCAGTCCGAACCTGTAACAACCTTCAGGAGCGCTGCCATCCTCTCAACTTCCCCTGAAGGAAGTATCTTTAGTTTGCCCCAAACCCCTTTCTCCTTTAAAGATTCGGGTTGGTACACGGAAACGCTGTAGAGTGAGAGAAGCTCTTTCAGGCTCTCGGGTGTGTCACTCTTCAGGTTGAAAACCTTAAAATCCCCCGTTGACTCGTCAAAGACCGCGTAGTCGTACCTGTAGACAAGCCTGCACCTGTTCCCGAACTCAAGGGTCCCGTTTGAATCGAAAGAGCCAAAGTTATCGATGAGGAGATTCTCAACCGTCTTCCTGAAACCCGCCTCTCCCTTTAAAACGCCCATTCCGAGCCTCTTTAACTCCTCCTCCTCATCCTCACCGATGCTTCCGTTAAGGTCAAGGATAAATGGACTGTCCCCTACCTTCACCTTCGGAGTTTGTGAAAGGTTAACCGTTCCGCTGTTCAAAAGGATGTAGCCGGAGCTTTCAACCTCTCCTCCGAGGCTCCTGATGACCGGAGAAACATCCTCCCTCTCCTTTACCCTGAAAGCCTCTTTAACGGGTCTTCCCGATGGAAGCTTCAGTACCTGCCCCGGGTAGATCCTATCAGGGTTCTTTAGCCGGTTTATCCTCACCACGTAGCTTAACTTCTTTGGGGGAATCTTAAACTTCCTCATTATTTTGAGTAGATGATCTCCCGGCTTTACCCTGTAGTAGATGACCTCTCTCTTTGCTCTCTCCCGTTCTTTCCTCTTAACTATTGTTAACTGGTAGAGCTTTTCGGCAGAGACACTCGGGGTCGAAAGCGCAATCAGGAGGAAAGCTGCAAGGATTCTGCCCATCTTCTCATATCCTCT
>CAZIVU010000044.1:0-9473 GCA_964542865.1 uncultured bacterium
AGGGGCGTTCATCATTGTCTTTTCCCTGCTCAGGCTTATTCCCTCAACGTCTTCCCTCAGGACGTTCTCCGGGGGAATAATCTGGAACTTCGGGTTTATCCCCTCCGTGTTGAGCTCGTTCAGTTTCTCAACAAAGTCCAAAATCCTGCTCAGCTGTTCCCTGAGCGCTTCAAGCTCCTCGCCCTCAACCTCAAGCCTTGAAAGGCTTGCTATGTGCCTTACCTGAGCCTCTGAAAGCTTCATCTTCCCTCCGCTTGCCTATTCTACCCCATTTTCCGGGAACAGGCTATCTATGAACCCTTCAGGGTCAAACTTTTTGAGGTCCTCAACCCTTTCACCTATGCCGACGAGCTTTACCGGTATCCTGAGCTCGTTGCATATGGCAACTACTATTCCCCCCTTTGCCGTCCCGTCAAGCTTTGTGAGGGCTATGCCCGTGACATCGGTAATCTCCTTGAATGCCTTTGCCTGAGAGATGGCGTTCTGACCGGTGTTTGCATCAAGGACAAGGAGTATCTCGGAGGGCTGTCCGGGAATCTCCCTGGATATTACCTTCTTTATCTTCTGTATCTCCCTCATTAGCTTCTCCTTGTTGTGAAGCCTCCCGGCGGTGTCAACTATGAGAACGTCATCCCCCCTCGACTTGACGCTCTGAACCGCATCGAAAACAACGGATGCCGGGTCTGAACCCTCGCTCCCCTTCACTATCCTCGAGCCCGAGCGCTCAGCCCAGACCTCAAGCTGCTCAATGGCGGCAGCCCTGAACGTGTCTCCCGCTGCAAGGACGACCCTTTTCCCGGAGTCGGTAAGCTGTTTTGCAAGCTTTCCGATTGTGGTCGTCTTCCCTACGCCGTTTACCCCCAAAACGAGTATAACGGACGGGGACTTTTCAACGTCTATATCCCCCTGACACCTTTGCAGCATCTCCTTGAGCCTATCCTTCATAACGTTCAGGAGCCCCGATGCATCCTTCAGCTTTCTCCTTTTGGACTCCCTCCTCAGGTAGTCAACGAGCTCAAGGGTTGTCTTTACTCCGAGGTCTGCCGAGATAAGTTTCTCCTCAAGCTCCTCAAACAGGGATTCATCGACCGACCTGCCCATGAGGGATGAGAGTCCGAGGGAAGCACGCGTCTTTCTCAGCCCCTCTCTGAACCCCTTTACTATTCCCGAACCGGATATGCCTATCTTCTCCTCAACTTTCCTCAGGTTGAGGTCAAAATCGAGCCTGTAGCTCTCAGGGACGTCCTCAATCTGCTTCAGAATCCTGTGGGCAACGTCGTAGGCTTCCTCCTTTTCGTTAAGGAGGGCAACGAAGTAGTTTGAAAGGAACCTCAAGCCTTTGTTTGAGCTGTTCCTTGAAACGTCGTAAAGGTTCCTTGCAACCTTCAAGTTCCCCCTGTACTCCTCAACAACTCCCCTCAGGAGGGACGAGAACTCCTTTCCGAGCTTTTCCTCAACCTCATCTATCAGGGGCTCTATTCTCCTCTGGAGTGCCTGAGACTTTATCCCCTTCACGACATCGACTATGAGGTTCCCGTTGCTGTAGATGAGGGCGTTTATGAGGGCTTCGGGGGCTTTCCTCTCATTTTTCCCTGCAAGCTCAAGCCACTTTTCAGGCTGGTTCGGGTTCTCCCTTAACTCCTCCTCTATTCCTTTCCTCTTTCCGAAGAACTTCAGCATGTTCGCTCCTTGGCTAAAATCTCTGCAATCTCCCTAAGGATTTCAAACGAAACCTCCTCCTTGCTCCCCTCTATCCTCTTCTCCTCTCCGCCCGTGATAAGGTAAACCTCCGTTTCTCCGCTCTCAAAAGCTCTCCTTGCGTCGTTTGCAACGACTGCATCGAGGTTCTTCTCAGCGAGCTTTCTCCTTGCGTTCTCAATGAGGTTTTCCGTCTCGGCGGCAAACCCGACGATGAACTGCCCCCTCTCCTTGCGCTTTCCAACCTCCTTCAGTATGTCAACCGTTCTCCTGAGCTTCAGGGTAAGGCTCTCCCCCTTCTTTATCTTCTCGCTAAAGGTTTCCACAGGGGCGTAGTCTCCGACAGCGGCGGAGGATATGAATATGTCCGCACCCTTTATGTGCTTCATAACTTCGCTGTGCATCTGCTCAACGGTTTCAACGTCAACCCTCTTAACGCCGTACGGAGTCCGAAGGCACACCCTTCCGGTTATCAGGGTAACATCTGCCCCGAAAGCCCTTGCAGCCCTTGCAAGCGAAAATCCCATCCTTCCCGATGAGGGATTTGAGATAAACCTTACAGGGTCTATGTACTCCCTCGTCGGACCGGCAGTTATCAGGACGCTTTTCCCCCTGAGGAGCTTTGGTGAGAGCCAGTACTCAACGGCATCAACTATGTCCTCAACGGGGGCAAGCCTTCCCCTGCCCTCCTCTCCACACGCAAGGTATCCGCTTTCCGGCTCGACAACTTCAAATCCCATTCCTTTCAGCTTCTTCAGGTTCTCCTGAGTTATCGGGTTTTCATACATCCTAACGTTCATTGATGGGCAGATTATCCCCCTTCCGAAGCACAGTGAAAGCTCCGTAACGGGGTTGTCGGCAATGCCGCACGCCATCTTCGCTATCGTGTTCGCCGTGGCAGGGGCAACGACGAAACAGTCCCCCCACGATGAGACCGAGACGTGCTTTACCTGACCGTCGGTCTGGAATATATCCCTGTAAACGGGCTTTCCCGAGATTGATGAAAGCGTTGCCTCTCCCAGAAACTTAAGGGCGTTCGGCGTAACGGCGACTAAAACGTCGGCACCCCTTTTCTGAAGCTCCCTTATAAGCTCAACCGCCTTGTATGCGGCAATTCCTCCGGAAATTCCAAGAACTACCTTACTTTTCCTCAGAAACATCTCCCTTCCCGAACTTCCTCATGAGCGGTTTTATCCCCATCTCCTGACCCAGGTAGAGGCTGAAGCCGAACGTGTGGATGTAGCTTGTGAGAACTGCCGCCGTCATCGGTATGACAACGTCGGCATGGCTCATCTCCGTAACCATCACAATGGCTGCGAGCGGGGTCTTTGCGCCTGCTGCGAGGGCTGCCCCCATCCCTGCAAGGGTGAACATGACAATCTGGTCAGGAAAGAGGTGGCCAAAAACGTTCCCTACGGCCGCTCCTATCAGCAGGTTTGGAAGGACAAGTCCTCCGGGAACGCCGAATGCAAGCGTCAGGCTTGTTATCAGAACGGTAAAAACGACTATGAGGATATCTACCCACACCGGAAACGGAAACTGTGCGAGCTTTGAGACGATTCCCATGTGGGCGGGAGCGGAGAGTATATCCGTATCCTTGGTTGCAAAGTAGAGTATCAGGAGCAGGGGGACGGCAAGCATTGTTCCTACTGCAGGCCTTTTAACGGGGGAGAGAAGCTTTGAAGCACACGTCCCCGTGTGGAAGAGGAACGTGTAGAGGTAGATAATTCCGGATATCACAAACCCCATTATTACGATGTATGGGATGCTCATCAGGTCCCATTCAGGCTTCTTGTTCAAGACGATGAACGCGTGCCCACCGCGGAAGAATGAGAACGTAAGGTAGCTTGTAATCGAAGCCACAATCATCGGAACAAACGGCCTGTAGTCAAGGTCGTACATGTTCTCAAGCTCCATGGCAAATATGGAGCTTCCGAGGGGAGCCTTGAGGAGTGCCCCTGTAAATGCCCCTCCCCCTATAAGGCCCAAGAGGCTTTTGAACCTCTTTCCGAAGCCGTATGCCCTTCCCAGCCACTCCCCGATGGCAACTCCGAGGAAGAACGATGGACCCTCCCTTCCGGCTATGAACCCCCCCGAAAGGGTGAATGTGGATGTGAGGAGCTTCAGGAGGGCTGACCTGAAGGGAACGTAGTACTTTGTCTTCAGGTGGAGGACGGAGTATCCAATCCCCGGTCCGCCGACGGACGGGTCAACCTTTAAGACGAATCCTATGAGAAACGAGACTGCAATCGGGTAGAGTATGAGGAGAACGATGTTCTCCGTCAGGAACCTGTTTATGTTGACGATGAGGACGTCCATGAGGGCGGCAATGGCTCCCGTTACGATGCCTATTGCGAATGAGAAGGGGAGCCATCTTCCGAAGAAGTAGGCTATTGAGACAATGTCAAATCTGAGCTTCAGGTTTGTTATGCCGCACCCCTTCACGTACTCGAAGGCGTACTTTATCTCCTTTTTCGATATCAAAGGAGTTTCCCCCTCACCCTGTTTACAATTCGCCTTGCCATGTCAAGAAGCCTTCTCACCCTTTCCCTCGTTGGCGGGTGGGTTGAGAAGAGAACCGCAAGCGTGTCTCCCTTGAACGGATTGACGATGAAAAGGTGGCTCGTTGCAGGCCTTACCTCAGCCTTCACGATAGACTGTGGAATGTGCCTTGAGTAGGCTTCAAGCTTTTCAAGGGCGCTTGCGAGTGCCTCCGGTTTGCCGGATATCCTTGCCCCTGTTGCATCAGCCTTGAACTCCCTTGACCTTGATATCGCCATCTGGATGAGGAGGGCCGCAATCGGGGCAAGTATGACCATGAGGAGCAGGCCGATTGTCTCAGCCCATCCCTCATCCTCATCCCTTCCGAAGCCGAAGAGGAGAGCCCACTGACCCATGTTTGCAAGCATCGTGATCGCTCCGGCAATCGTTGCTGCAACTGCCTGAATGAGCGTATCCCTGTTTATGATGTGCCCTATCTCATGGGAGAGAACGCCCTCAACCTCATCACGGTTTAGAACCTCAAGGAGCTTCGTTGTTACGCAGACGACGCCGTGCTCCGGATCCCTCCCCGTTGCAAAGGCGTTGGGGATGTCCATCGGGACTATGGCGACCTTCGGTTTCGGTATTCCTGCATTCCTTGCAAGCCTCTCAACGATTGCGTGAAGCTCGGGAGCCTCCTCGGGGGAAACCTCCCTTGCGCCGTACATGGAGAGGACGATCCTGTCGGAGTAGAACCAGCTTCCAAAGTTCATAAGGGCAGCCATTATCAGGGCGATGACCATACCGACGTTGCCGCCCAGAAGCTTTCCGAAGACAAGAAGCAGCCCTGTTAAAGCTCCAAGGAGTATAGTTGTCTTAACGGTGTTCCACATAGTTCCTCCTCAAAAGAAGAACTTTACAAAGAATATAGCCGAGACGATAAATATAGTCAGGTTCAGTTCGCTTAACCTCCCCGTTACGGCTTTCAGAACCGAGTAGGTGAGGAATCCGAGGCCTATTCCGTCGGATATGCTGAAGGTGAGGGGTATGCCTATGAACGTTATGAATGGAGGTACGGCGTCCGAAACGTTGCTCCAGTTGACCTTTCCGATTGAGCTCATCATGAATGCTCCGACGTAGATGAGCGCCGCTGATGTGGCGAACGGGGGAACGGCGGATATGAGGGGGTAGAACAGGAGTGAAAGGAGGAAGAGGATAGAGACGGTTATGGCTGTCTTTCCCGTCCTTCCACCGGATGCTATACCGGAGGCGCTCTCTATGTAGGTTGTCACGGTTGAGGTTCCGAGGAGTCCCCCCACGACGGTTCCTACCGCATCCGATGTCAGAGCCCTTCCGACCTTACCGCTGCTCAGGGGGATGCCCAACCTTGCGGCAAGACCTGTAAGCGTTCCTACGGTGTCAAAGACGTCAACCAGGAGGAAAGCGACTATTACGGGGACTATGGAGCCGTTGAGGACGGATTTGAAATCAAGCTTAAAGGCTGCCGTGGGATGGGGTATCCCTATGAAGGCATGGGGGAGCTCGGATTTTCCGAATATGATGGAAAGCAGCGTCGAGAAGATGATGCCTATGAGTATTGAGCCTGAAATCCTCTTCTTTGAAAGGTAGCCTATCAGGATGAGTGAGAGGAGGGTTGAAACGGCGGGGAAGGAGGAGATGTTCCCAAGCTTTATGAGTGTGTTCCTGTCGGGAACGACTATCCCGGCGTTCCTTAGCCCTATGAAGGCTATGAAGAGGCCAATCCCAGCCGATATGGAGAGCGCGATATCCTTCGGCATGGCTTTGAAGATCCTTTCCCTCAGGCCAAAGACGGCAAAGACGAGGAAGATTAACCCCTCAATCAGAACTGCGGTTAACGCCGTCTCGTAACTTATCCCCATTCCCACAACGCAACTGTAGGCAAAGTAAGCGTTAAGTCCCATTCCGGGAGCGAGGGCAAACGGAAGATCAGCCCAGATTCCCACGAGGAGCGTTGCAACGGCAGAGGAGACTGCGGTTGCAAAAACAACCCCGTCCTTCGGCATTCCGGCTGCGGAGAGGATAACCGGATTGACGACTAATATGTAGGACATCGTGAAGAAGGTCGTTATCCCTGCAAGTATCTCCCCTCTCAAATCCTTCTCCCCAAACCTCTGTAGATTTTCCTCTTCTCTATTCTATAGTATATGGGTCTTCCGTGGGGGCAGAACCTCCTCTCTTCGCAATCAAGGTAAAGTTCCATAAGCTCTTCAATATCCTTCCTTTCAAGGATAGAGCCCGACTTCACCGCCCTCCTGCATGCGGCTGTGGCAACGCTCTCAACCTCCTTTCCGGACGCAATCTTCCTGACATCCTCAGCGGTAAGGATTTCCGGTATCTCCCTGACCTCTATTCCCCTTTCGGTTTTGGAGAACTTTATGCCAAACCTTGAGAGGTTCCTGACATTTCCCTCAACGACTATCGGTTCAAGGAGCCTGACGCTCCTTATCTTGCCCTCCTTCAAGCTCCTCAGAACCGCCTCGTAGTTCACCCTCTCGTGTAGAAGGTGTATGTCGAAGAAGTAGAAGTAGTTCTCATCCTCGGCAACTATCAGCGTTTCGTTTGAGCCAATAACCTTTAGCTTTCCCCCCTCCTTCTCCTTCAGGAGCAGTGTCTTTGATGGCTTGAAGACGTAAAACTCATCTCTTTTTAGCAGGGATTCAACCTCCCCGAAGAGGAGCCTTTCATCCCTTATGAGAACCCTGTCCTTTAGGGGGGAGATGTTTACATCCACCGCTGACGGGGAAAGCTCAATGAGGAATATGAAGCTTTCAAGCCCGAGGGAGAGGAGGAACTTCTCAAGCTTTTCGTAGATAACGGGTCTCCTGTTTACGAAGATTTTCCTTACCTTGCTTCCCGATACCTCATTCCTGAAGCCTATGAAGGCTCTGAAGTGCTTTCCCTCAACCCTCCTCAGCCCCTCTCCTCCGTAAATGGCGGCTATGCGCTCCTCAACAGTTGAGGGGGGAAGCACCCTATCGTTGACGGCAAAGGAGATGTTAGGGTTTGATACGGCATAGCTCAGAACCGTTGAGACCATCCTTTTAGTTTCCCTCCCTGAGAAGCTCCTCCTCCTTACGGGAACGTTGAAGAAGAGGTTCTGAACCCTTACGGATGTTCCCCCTCTGAACGGGATTGGCTGGCAGCTCCTGATCTTTCCGCCCTCGACCTTCAGCTTCCCCCCAACCTCCTCGGAAAAGTGCCTCGACTTGATTGTCAGGAATGAAACGGCGGATACAGCATTGAGAGCCTCACCCCTGAAGCCGTAGGTTACTATGTTCTCAAGGTCTGGAATTTCCTTTACCTTCGTTGTTGTAAACCTCTCAACGGAGAGCGGAAGCTCCGAAAGCTTCATTCCTGTCCCGTTATCAAATACCCTGAAGTTAAACTGGTCCTCAATGACAACCCTTATCTCCTGCGCCCCCGCATCGATGGAGTTCTCAACGAGCTCCTTTAAAACAGCTGAGGGGGAAACCGCAATCTGACCCGATGCTATCCTTGAAACGATTTCAGGCGGAAGCCTTTTCACCCTTTCCCCCGGAAGATGCAAGGAACCTTCCGATATCAGCCCTCGTTATAATCCCCACAAGCTCAAGGCTTGAGAAGTCCTTCACAACGGGAGCCCTTCCGAACCCCATGTTTATGAACTTGTTGAGCGTCTCAAAGAGCGTTGTGTCCGGAGTTACGCAGAACGGCTTCCTTGTCATGACGTCCTTTATCTTTACCTTTGCTCTTTTCTCCCTGTCAACGCTAAGGACGTCCGAGCTCGTTATCAGCCCGACGACCGTTTTCCCCTCAACTATCGGGATTCCGGATATGAACCTCTCCTCCATAATCTTCTGTGCTGAGAGAACGGAATCGTCCGGTGAAAGGGTTATGACCGGAGACTTCATCACATCCCTTACCTTTGCCCTCTGGAGCATAAACGCTCTGTACTCATCCGCATGGGCAGGGGAGTCTATCCTCCTCTTGACCTGACTGGGGAATATGCTCCTCTCACCCGAGAGGAGGTGGGCGATGGATACGGATATGATTGACGGGACGAGAAGCTCGTAACCCCTCGTCATCTCAGCAACCAGAACGATTGTTGAGAGGGGAGCCTTTGCCGTTGCAGCAAACGTTGATATCATACCCACTATTGTCATTGATGCTATGTTAAATGGATGTCCTGAAACTGCTGAGTTGAGCATCATGCAGATGGATGCGCCCGTGAGCCCTCCGATAACGAGGGATGGTCCGAAGACACCTCCAGAACCTCCCGAACCTAACGTGAAGGAGAGGGCAAGGATGGAGAGGAATATGCCGGAAACGACCATCAGCGGCGTTATGCAGCTGAAATCCCTGTTCAGTACCATCTGTATCCAGCCGTAGGCGTTCCCTATGGCTATCGGGTTCACCATCCCTATCGTGCCTGCGACAAGCCCCCCGATGGCCGGTTTCAGGACGGGGTGGACGTTCAAGGATGAGAAGTAATCGTTCACCCTGAAGAACGTGTATATCAGAAGGTATGAAACGAGCGCGCTTACGAAACCGAGGAAGATGTAGCCGACGAAAACCTCAACGGAAAGCCCCCGGAACGGAGGGATATCCGTGTAGAACAGGGGCTGGAAGCCGAAGAAGATGCCTGAGACTATGTAGGAGATAACCGAAGCGATGAAGCTTGGGAGGAGAGCTTCAATCTCAAAGTCCTCCTTGTAGAAAACCTCCGAGCTTATTATCGCGCCTGCGAGGGGGGCTTTGAAAACGGCCGATATGCCTGCTCCGAGCCCCGTGGCAAGTGCGATGTTCCTCTCCTTCTCGCTCATTTTGAGGACCTTCGATATGAAAGTCCCTATGCTTGCCCCGATGAGGGCTATCGGACCCTCCCTTCCTGAGACACCGCCCGAGCCGATCGTTATTGATGACGTCAAGAGCTTTGCAAGGGCGGTTTTAATCCCCAAGGGAAGCCTTCTGTGGAAAGCCTTTATTGCCGCATCCGTTCCGACCCCGGCAGATTCGGGGGAGAAGAGATGGATGATGAGTCCCGACAGGAGCCCTCCGAATGCAACGGTAAGGGGAAGCAGGAACCTTCTCCTCATGAGGAACTCAAAGATTCCGGATGATTCCTCTTCACCAAAGGCAACGGGAGGCGTATAGCCGACAACCTTTCCGAGGAAGAGGTGGGAGAAGAAGCCGATAGCCTTTATGAAGGCAACTGCAAACAGCCCGGAGAGGATACCTATGGTGACGGATATTAGAAAGGTTCTTCTGTACTG
>CAZIVU010000045.1:0-9231 GCA_964542865.1 uncultured bacterium
TATATTAAAATGCATCAGGGTGTCCACCATGTATTGAACCAGTGCAACCCCTTGACAATCTCTTAATGAGAACTATTATTATTAGTGACAACCCCCTATCCCCCTCCCTCCTCCCCAAGATTTTCAAGGCCGCCCTCCGGGGCGGCCTTCCTTTTTTCTGTATAATCTCCCCATGAGGGAAAAGGTAGTCCTCGGCTTCAGCGGAGGAGTTGACAGCTTCTTTGCAGCTTCCCTTCTAAAGAGGGATTACGATGTAGTCCCTGTCTTCATCAGGCTTGGCACCTTCTCAGATGAAAGGAGGGCAAAGCTCTCCTCGGAGCTTCTGAACCTCAAGCTAAACGTTATCGATGCGTCCGAGGACTTTAAGAGCTACGTCATGGACTACTTCATCGACTACTACAAAAGGGGACTAACGCCAAACCCCTGCGTTGTCTGCAACCAGAAGGTAAAGTTCAGGAAGCTTCAGGAGTTTGCCGACAGCAGGGGCATTGAGAGGATTGCAACGGGCCACTACGCCAGAGTTGACTTCACTGAAAGGTTTAAAAGGCGCCTCATCCACAGGGGAAGGGACAGGGGAAAGGAGCAGTCCTACTTCCTGTCGATGCTGAACCCAGATCTTCTTGACAGGCTGCTTCTCCCCCTCGGTAACTTTGAAAAGAGGACGGTTGTTGAGCTTTCAAGGAAGGAGGGTTACCCGTTCTCATCGGAAAGCCAGGATATCTGCTTCATAGATACGACCTACTACGACTTCCTCAGGAAGTTCCTAAAGCCGGAGCCCGGCGAAATCGTCCTTAAGGACGGAACGGTTCTCGGAAGGCATCCGGGAATACTGAGGTTTACCATAGGACAGAGAAAGGGTTTGGGGATCGCTTACGAAAAACCCCTCTACGTGATAGCCCTTGACCCCCGGAGGAACAGGGTTATCGTCGGCTTCAAGGAGGACCTGATGAGGGGCTCAATTGCAATGTGGAAAACCGTGTGGCACGTTCCCTTTGAATTTATTGAAAATTTTGATAATATCCACGTGCAGACGCGCTACAGGTCAAGGCCTGTAAGTGTCAGGAGCATCAAGCACTTGAAAAAAGATGTGTATCGTGTAGAATTACGCAGCAAGGTCGAAGCACCTGCTCCCGGGCAGGTCTGCGCAGTCTACTGGAAGGACGTCCTCCTCGGAGGAGGAGAGATTACCGCAGAAGAGGTGTAGGATGGAAGGAAGCATAATAGCCATCGACTGGACGCTCATCGTTCAGGCCGTGAACTTCCTGATATTCATGGTTCTCATAGATAAGTTCCTGTTCAAGCCCCTCCTATCCCTGACAGAGAAGAGGGAAGCCGAGCTTAACGACCACTACAGGGAGACGGAGAAGATAAAGCGAAAGGCAGAGAAGCTCCTCAAGGAGTACGAGGAGATACTCAACGAGGCTCGCTCAAAGTCAAAGGCGATTATTGCCGAGGCTGTGAACGAGGCAAAGTCGGTGAAGGAGGAGCTAATCAGGTCTGCTCAGGAGGAGGCCAAGAAGAGGATTGAGTCGGCAAAGGCCGAGATATGGGGCACCTTTGAGAAGGAGAAGGAGAAGATCGAGGCTGAGATCGGAAAGATTGCCGATGCGATTGTTGAGAAGATATTAGGGAAAGCAGCTTAAGGGGGAACTATGGAGCACTTTCTTTTCTGGAAAACAGTTAACACGATAATCCTCATAGCCATACTCTACTACTTCCTCAAGAAGCCCATCGCAAAGTTCTTCTCAGAGGGCATGAATGCAATCATCAGCAGGTTTGAAAGCGCAAAGAAGGAGAAAGAGGAAGCTCTCCAGCTCCTGAAGGAGGCGGAGAGGAAATCCGAGGAGGCAAAGAGGGAGGCTCAAAAGATCCTACTCATGGCTGAGGAGCTCTCGGAAAGGGAGAAGAACCAGATAATCGAAGAGGCGAAGGCAACTGCCGACAGGATTGTCAAGACCTCGAACGAGGAGATAGAGAGGGAAGTTCAGAGGGCAAAGAGTGAGCTGAAGAAGTATGCAGCGCTGAAAGCCATTGAGCTTGCACAGGAAAGGATAAAGGAGAAGATAGGTCCTGAGGTAAACAGGAAGATTATAGAGTCAAACCTTTCCCAGATTGCTAAGGAGGGGTCCCGTTGAGGCTTGAGGTAAGGATTGCAAGAAGGTATGCCAAGGCTCTGGCTGACGTTCTCACGGACAAAAAGCTCGAAAAGGTAAGCGGGGAGCTGAAAACCATCGCTTCGCTCTTTGATGAGAAGGCGATAAGGTACCTGAAAAGCCCTGTAGTCCCCGTTGAGAAGAAGGTTGAGCTTGCAAAGACCGTCATCTCAAAGGTAAAGCCGTCCTCAGAGCTTAAAAAGGTCCTCCTTCTCCTCGCGGAAAAGGACAGGCTCGGGCTGATAAAGGACTTTGAGAGTGAGTTTGAATCCTTCGTCAACGCGAGGCTCGGAAAGCTAAAAGCCGAGATTGTAAGCGCTGAGGAGCTTGCAGCAGAAACCGTTGAAAAGATAAGGGAAACCATGGAAAAGGTCTTTGAGAAGAAGGTTGAGGTGGAAACTAAGATTGACCCCTCCATAATAGGCGGCTTCATAGTAAAGGTCGGCGATAAGGTTCTTGATGCTTCCGTTAAGACGCAGATTGAGAGGCTTAAGAAAGCTATCGTTGATTAAATAAACCTTAAAGCGAGGTGAGAGGATGCAGGTAAGGGCAGAAGAGATATCAGAACTGATAAGGAAGCAGATTGAGGAGTTTGAGGCCTCTGTAAAGCTTGATGAGACGGGAATTGTGATCAAGGTCGGTGACGGTGTTGCAAGGGTTTACGGCCTTGAGAACGTTGAGTACGGAGAGGTCGTTGAGTTTGAGGATGGAACAGAAGGTATAGCCTTCAACCTTGAGGAGGACAACGTTGGTGTCGTTCTCCTCGGAGAGGGAGAGGGGATTATTGAAGGCGGAAAGGCAAAGAGGACGGGGAGGATCCTTGACGTCCCCGTCGGTGATGGGCTTATAGGAAGGGTTGTTAACCCCCTCGGAATCCCTCTTGACGGAAAGGGGGAGATAGAGTACTCCGAGAGGAGGGCTGTTGAGAGGATCGCCCCCGGTCTCGTTACGAGGAAGCCCGTTCACGAGCCTCTACAGACCGGGATTAAAGCTATAGACGCCCTCATCCCCATCGGAAGGGGACAGAGGGAGCTCATCATCGGCGACAGGCAGACCGGAAAGACAACCATAGGTATAGATACGATTCTCAACCAGAAGAGGGAAAACGTTATCTGTATCTACTGTGCAATTGGCCAGAAGAGGTCAACGGTTGCACAGACCATCCAGCTCTTCAGAGAGCACGGAGCCATGGACTACACGATAGTCGTCTCGGCTACGGCATCCGACCCCGCCTCCCTTCAGTACCTTGCCCCGTTCGCTGCTGTAACGATAGCCGAGTACTTCAGGGATACGGGAAGGGCCGCCCTGATAATCTACGACGACCTTTCAAAGCAAGCCGTAGCCTACAGGGAGATGTCGCTCCTGCTCAGGCGTCCTCCGGGACGTGAGGCTTATCCGGGTGATGTCTTCTACCTCCACTCAAGGCTTCTTGAGAGGGCTGCAAAGCTCAACGATGAGCTTGGAGCGGGTTCGCTGACGGCTCTCCCGGTCATAGAGACAAAGGCCGGGGACATCTCAGCGTACATCCCGACAAACGTCATCTCCATCACCGACGGTCAGATATTCCTCGAGACAAACCTCTTCTACAAAGGGCAGAGACCTGCAATCAGCGTCGGTCTTTCCGTTTCAAGGGTCGGTGGTGCAGCTCAGATAAAGGCTATGAAGCAGGTTGCGGGAAAGCTAAGGCTTGAGCTTGCAAGGTACAGGGAGCTTGAAGCTTTTGCTCAGTTTGCCTCAGAGCTTGACCCTGCAACAAGGGCACAGCTTGAAAGGGGAAGGAGGATGATGGAGCTTCTCAAGCAGCCTCCCTACAACCCTATCCCCGTTGAGAAGCAGATAGTTGCCTTCTTCGCAGGGATCAACGGCTACCTTGATGACATAGAGGTTGAGGCAGTTACGAAGTTTGAGAGGGAGCTTTACGCCTTCATGGATGCAAAGCACCCGGAGATACTCTCGGAGATAGTTGAGAAGAAGCAGCTCGATGAGGACCTCCAGAACAGGCTCCACAGCGCAATAAAAGAGTTCAAAGCCACGTTTTCGGCCTGAGAGGTAGACAATGGCAAGCATGAGGGATATAAAGGCCAAGATAAAGAGCCTAAAGGGAACGATGAGGATAACGGCTGCCATGAAGGCCGTTTCCGCCGCAAAGCTCAGGAAGGTCCAGTCGGAGCTCAACGCGGTAAGGCCCTATGCCGAAGTTGCAAGGAAGATAGCTGAAGGGCTCTACCTGAGGGGAAACGGGTACAGGCACCCGATATTCAACGTCAGGAAGGTCTCAAGGATTGAGCTGGTTGTGATAAGCTCGGATAAGGGACTATGCGGTGCCTTCAACGCGAACATCATCAGGGAGGTAAACAGGTTCGCAAGGGAGAGGATCAAGGAGGGGATAGACATAAACCTCACAACGCTGGGGAACAAAGCGTCGCTCTACTTCACGAAGTACTCGGAACTCAACGTCAGGAAGGAGTACAGGGACATATTCAGGAGAATCGGTCCGGAGCTTGCCTCCGAGATAGGTGAAGACCTTTACCTCGGTTATGTTTCCGAGTACTTTGATGAGGTCTACCTTGTCTACAACAGGTTTGTAAACCCCCTAATTCAGGAGGTAACGTTCGAAAAGGTTCTTCCCCTATCCGTTGAGCACGGGGAGGAGGCTATTCCCGAGTACTTCATGACTCAGGATGAGTCGATAATCGATGAGGCCATCAAGAGCTATATAAACGGTTCAGTCCTGAGGGCTTTCAAGGAGTCCGAGACATCCGAGCATGCGGCAAGGATGACGGCTATGGACAACGCAACCAAGAACGCCGAGGACCTTATCCACAAGCTAACGCTTACCTACAACAAGGCAAGGCAGGCAGCAATAACAAAAGAGCTCATTGAAATAACAACAGCTATAGAAGCGATGAAGTAAACAGGAGGATGAAATGGCAGAACACAAGGGAAGGATTGTTCAGATCGTTGGACCTGTAATAGATGTCGAGTTTCCCGATGGAAAGCTTCCGGAGCTTTACCACGCCCTACTTATTCCCGAGATGAAGCAGATTACGTGGGACGGAAAGATAGTCTCAGGAAAGCTCTACATGGAGGTTTTCCAGCACCTCGGAGAGAACAGGGTAAGGTGTGTCGCGTTCGGAGCTACAGAGGGCTTGAAGAGGGGAATGGAGGTTATCGATACGGGAGATTACCTTAAGGTCCCCGTCGGAGACGCAACGAGGGGAAGGATATTCAACGTCGTCGGCGAACCCGTTGACGACGGAGGACCTGTTGAGGCCGAGGAGTACTGGCCCATCCACAGGCCAACACCTCCCCTTACGGAGCAGAAAGCCACTGCGGAGATATTTGAAACGGGTATAAAGGTTATCGACCTCCTTGAGCCGTACGCAAAGGGAGGGAAAACCGGCCTTTTCGGAGGTGCCGGAGTTGGAAAAACCGTTCTCCTCATGGAGCTCATCCACAACGTTGCCATGAAGCACGGCGGTTTCTCCGTCTTTGCCGGTGTCGGTGAGAGAACGAGGGAGGGAACGGACCTGTGGCTCGAGATGAAGGAGTCGGGAGTTCTTCCCAACACTGTTCTGGTCTACGGTCAGATGAACGAGCCTCCGGGAAACAGGTGGCGCGTTGCCATGACGGGCGTAACGATGGCTGAGTACTTCAGGGACGTTCAGGGAAGGGATGTTCTCTTCTTCGTTGACAACATGTTCAGGTTCATTCAGGCAGGTTCCGAGGTTTCAGCGCTCCTTGGAAGGATACCCTCAGAGGTTGGATACCAGCCGACGCTTGCAACCGAGGTTGGAGCAATTCAGGAAAGGATTACGTCAACGTCCAAGGGCTCAATCACATCCGTTCAGGCCATATACGTTCCGGCTGACGACTTCACAGACCCCGCACCGTTCACGCTCTTTGCCCACCTTGACGCAACAACCGTCCTGTCAAGGGGACTTGCAGAGCAGGGTATCTACCCGGCAGTTGACCCTCTCGAGTCAACATCAAGGATGCTCGCCCCTGAAGTTGTAGGCGAGAGGCACTACAGGGTTGCAAGGGAGGTTCAGAGGTACCTCCAAAGGTACAAGGAGCTTCTTGAGATTATAGCCATCCTCGGTATGGAGGAGCTCTCCGAGGAGGACAAGCTTGTTGTCCACAGGGCAAGGAGGATTCAGCTCTTCCTCACACAGCCGTTCCACGTTGCTGAGGTCTTTACGGGCATGAAGGGTAAGTACGTTACGGTTGAGGAAACAATAGAGGGCTTTGAGAAGATAATAAGCGGAGAGCTTGACCACCTTCCCGAAAACGCCTTCTACATGGTCGGGAACATAGAGGAGGCCATTGAGAAGGGCGAGAAGCTCATGAAGGAATCTGAAGCGAAAGCCTCTTAAGGGGAGAAGTGATGGCAATTGAGCTTAGCATAGCGTCCCTGACGGGGAAGCACATCAGCCTTGAAGTTGAAGAGGTGTACGTTGAAACGGATGACGGCGTGGTTGGTGTCCTTGAGAGGCACCAGCCCGAGTTTTACTCCGTCGGAGCCGGAGTTGTCACCTACAGGGATGTTGAGGGAAACGAGGGGAAAACCATCGTCTACGATGGCTTCGTTCAGATAGAGCCTGATGCGGTGAGGATAGCTGTCAGGGATATCATGAAGGCATCGGAGATAGACGTTGAAAAGCTCAAGTCCGAGATAGAGACCCTCAGGTCCCGGATGGAATCACTTACCGAAGAGGAGTACGAGAAGGCATCCGAGATAGAGAGGGAGATAGAGAAGAGGGAGTCTCTCATCTCAAAGGCTTCATAGCCAAGAGGTTATTTTGAGGATAGCCTTCCTTGGCGATATAGTCGGCAGGCCCGGGAGAAAAGCCGTAAAAATCTGGCTTGATAGGAGAAGGAGGGAGCTTGACCTCTGCATAGCAAACGGGGAAAATGCAGCGGCGGGTTTCGGGATAACAAGAAAGGTCGCCGAGGAGCTTCTATCCTCAGGAATAGATGTAATAACGGGCGGGAACCACATCTGGGACAAGAAGGAGATATTCGAGTTCATAGATGACCTTCCGGTCTTGAGGCCCCTGAACTACCCTGAAGGGACCCCCGGAAGGGGAAGTCTCACTGTTGAGGTTAAAGGGGTCAGGGTAACTGTCCTGAACCTGATGGGAAGGGTTTTCTTAGAGTGCACGGATAACCCGTTCAGGGTGTTTGACTCGTTCTACAGTGGTGAGGGGATTCTCATAGTTGACTTCCACTCAGAAGCAACATCGGAAAAGCAGGCTTTCGGACACTACGTTGACGGAAGGGCAACCGCCGTAATCGGAACCCATACCCACGTCAGGACCTGCGACTTGAGGCTACTTGAGGGAGGAACGCTCTACATATCGGATGCAGGGATGTGCGGGGCAGTTGACAGCGTTATAGGAATGGGAAAGGAGGAGGGGATAGAGAGGTTTGTCAGACAGCTTCCCGTAAAGTTTCAGGTTCCGAAAAAGCCTAAGGAGATTCAGGTATCGGGTATAATCTTTGATGTCTCCGAATCGGGAAAGGTTGAGAGTTTTGAGCCCATTCATGAGGTTTACGTAAGAGGGGAGGATGGCACTTATACTTGACGGGAGGAAGCTCTCCGAGAAGATAAGGCGCAGACTGAAGGAGGAGGTTGAGAGCCTCAAGGAGAGGGCTGGCAGGAAGCCGAAGCTTGCGGTAATCCTTGTCGGTGATGACCCTGCAAGCAGAATCTACGTGAGGAACAAGGAGAGAGCCTGCTCAGAGGTCGGGATAGATTCGTTTACCGTCCATAAACCCTCAGGTCTAACACAGGAGGAGCTTGAGGGGATAGTCCTTGAGCTTAACGAGAAGGAAGACGTTGACGGGATACTCGTTCAGCTCCCGCTCCCGGAAGGGCTTGACTGCAGGAGCGTTATAAACCTGGTTGACCCCTTGAAGGACGTTGACGGCTTTCACCCCGTAAACGTTGGAAAGTGTCTCATAGGCCTTTACGATGATGGTCTGATGCCGTGCACACCGGCGGGCGTCATGGAGATATTCAGGGACTACGGCATAGAGCTGAAAGGGAAGGATGCTGTCATGGTCGGGGCAAGCAACATAGTCGGGAAGCCCCTTTCCTGCATGATGGTAAACGCCGGAGCGACGGTTTGCACGTGCCACATCTTCACTCAGGACGTCAGGTCCTACACGAGAAGGGCGGATATTGTCTGCGTTGCCACGGGCGTTCCGCACCTCATAAAGGAGGATATGGTAAAGGAGGGAGCCGTAATTATCGACATAGGCATAAGCAGGGTCAACGGTAAAATCGTTGGGGATGTTGACTTTGAAGGCGTGAAGGGGAAGGTTAAAGCCATAACCCCCGTTCCGGGAGGGGTTGGACCCATGACGATAACGATGCTCCTGAAGAACACCGTTAAGGCTTTCAGGATGAGGAACGGAATTTAGAGGTAAGCTTGAAAGCTATCCCCTACATCACCATCTCGGACTGCGTGGGCTGCGGAATATGCGTTGAGGTCTGCCCCACAGGTGTCTTCGTTATGAGCGTTGAGAAAGCTGTCGTTATGAACCCGGAAAGGTGTACGGGCTGCGGCCTGTGTGCCGAAAACTGCCCCACGGGGGCTATTGAGCTAAAACCCACGGATTAGGAGGAAGGTTGATACTGGAGTCTTTCTACCTTTACTCGCTCGTTGCCTTTACCGGATCCCTCCTCTTCACGCAGCTCCTATTCATCCCCCTTACCTTAAAACACCTGAAGCCTGAAAATGCCATCAAGGTTTTAAACCTTATCCTGCCAAGGTCGTTCACGTTCGGCTACGTCTGTGGAATCCTGAGCCTCCTCTTCTGGTACGGTATGGTAAGGGAGGCTCCCGGCGTTCTCTCCTTCGTTAACCTTTTCCTCCTCCTTTCCGCAAACGTTATCTACGTCCTCAACGGAATGCTCATCTTCCCGAAGGCAAACAGGTCAGCCGTTGAGAGCGAGATGGAGGGGGAAGCACTGCCCCCGATCTGGAGGGTATCGCTCTCCCTCAACAGCGCCGTTCTCGTCCTGTGCCTTTTAAGCGTCGGCATCTCCTCCATCTTCCTGAGGGTTTAA
>CAZIVU010000046.1:0-9190 GCA_964542865.1 uncultured bacterium
ATCTCCAAGTATGAAAAAGCGAGGAACTGGATAAGGGAGTACATAAAGGAGTACGGGGAGTACAACGGAACGCTTGACGAGCTTGCAAAGCTCTCAAGCTCAAGCCCCTACCTGATCAAGAAGGCACTGTCCGAGCTTGAGGGGGAGGGTATCCTGAAAGCCCAGTCTGTTAGGGGGAAAGGGCTCCACATAGAGTTCATTAAGAAAGAGGAGCAGGGAGAGGCTCCGGAGGAGAAGAAGGAGGCTGCGGCTCCCGAGGAGAGGAGGGAGGTTGAAGCCCCGAAGGAGCAGAAGAGGAAAACTTCACTTCAGGATGAGGTTCTAACCTACCTTCTCGGAAAGGACATAGTTGTTTTCCTCATAAGCGGGACAAGGCTTGAGGGGAAACTCCTTGACTTTGATAACTTCACGCTGTCCATGACAGCTCCCAAGGGCAGGTCCCTCGTTTACAAGCATGCAATAGCAACGATCATCTATGAGTAGACTATGAAGAGGTACAAAACCCTTGAAGAGTCCCAGTTAGCCCTTATTGAGCTTCTTGAGAGCAGAGGTGAGTTCAGGGGAACCGTTAAGGAGCTTTCAGGTATCCTCATGGTAAAAGAGGAAGGTATTATACCGCTCCTTAACAGTCTGAAAGCATCCGGGGATATCGTTTTTGAGCTGATTGACGATGAGGTCATCATCAGGCCATCATCGGCTCCGACCATACCGCCGATTCCGACGCCCCAGCAGAAGGTTGAGATTGAGAAAAAGGTAAGGGAGGGGTACAAGGTTATTGCATCATCGCTCCTTGGAGGTGTCCAGAGCAGGATACTCAGAAGGCTGATAAACAGGAGGGTTATCATCTTCTTCAGGTCCGGGTCAAAGGCTGAGGGGAAGCTGAAGGCGTTTGACAGGTTCACAATCAAGCTCTCAACTTACAGGGGGAAGATGCTCGTTTACAAACACGCCGTTACAACCATACTCTACAGGGATTAGATGAGGAGCTTCAGGGCTACGGCTGCAAGGAGGATTGAGAAGAGCCTCTTCAGAAGCCGCCTTTCAACCCTGTAGGAGAGCTTTGCCCCTATCCTGCTTCCGATGAGGGCAAGGGGGAGCGTTGAGATGAACGCGGGGAGGAAGATGGGACCCAGGAATCCCGGTTCACCTACCCGGTTGAGCATAATGTAGCTCACAGTTCCCGAGAAGGCGTTGATAAACGTTACCGCCGAGCCGACGGCGACGACCCTGAACGGTTCAAGGTCTGTGAACGTGAAGAGGAGGGGACCGACAACAACCCCGCCCCCGATGCCTAACATCCCGCTTGCAAGTCCGGAGAGGAAGCCCGTTAATGGATAAGCAGCCTTAACGTTCCACCTCCTCTCTGCATGCCTTTCCGTGAACATCCTGAAAGACATTACCATCAGGAATACGGAGAAAACCTTTTTCAGGATTTCCGGTTCTATTCTCGACACGATAAGGGATGCAACTGCGACGCCGACTACCGATGCAACCCCTATCCTCATAACGGTTCCGTACCCGATCCCACCCCTCCTTACGTGCACCCCTGAGGAGATGAAGCTCATGCACGCTATCAGAGAGAGGCTCGTTGCTATTGACGCCTTAACGCATACCCCGTCGGGGACGCCAACCTTCGGAAACAGGTACCAGAAGAGCGGAACGAGTATTATTCCCCCTCCAATACCTAAAAGGCTGGCAGTTACCCCGACGAGGAAGCCCGATACGGAGAATATGAGATAGGCCATAGCCTATTTTAGCAGAGGAAGGGACCCTTCCTCACTACCCTCAGCCGAAGGGGGAGCAGGCGTTTATTATCTCAATTATCTCAAAGTCATCGGAACCGCACTCCGGGCATGAAACCTGCATAAGGTCAAGGGGTGTGTATATAACCTCCTCGTAGTCCATCCCGCAGCTCTTACACCTGAAAACGTAGATCTGCATCCTTGCCCCCTTAAATATGGAACTTCCTATAATTTATCCGTGGAAGGCGGAAATGGAAACTTTAAAGCTTCTAAAAGAGAGCAGCTTTGAGAGGGCCGTTTACCTCCTGAACGGTGAGAGGTTTGAAACAGAGCCAACTCCCGTCAGTGAGACCGGGCTGAAGGTTGAGTTTGAAGTTCTTAACCCTCTTCAGACCTGTTTCTACAGGTTCTACAGGGGCGGGAACTGCCTTGTCTCCTCCCCGACAAGCTCAGGAAAGACCCTCATATCGCTCCTCTTCCGCCTTAAAAACCCGGGCGGAAGGTTCATATACACGGCTCCAACGAGGGCTCTCATATGGGAGAAATTCAGGGAGTTCAAGGGGGTTTTCGGAAGGGTGGGGATAAGGACGGGAGACCTTGTTGAGGACCTCAGGGAGATAACGCAGAGCACCGTTGTTGCAACCTATGAGAGCGTTCTCTCAGCTGCGAGGAACAGGAGCAGGTGGTTTGAGGAGGCGGGGGTCATAGTTATCGATGAGGTTCACATGGTTATGGATGCCTCAAGGGGAGGCTCCGTTGAGGAGATTGTCAGCTACGCCCTAAGCTCGGGTGTTCCCGTCCTCGCTCTCTCGGCAACCGTTCCGGGGGCTGTGGAGCTTGCAAGGTGGATAGAGGCTGACCTCTTCATCGATTCTGAGTGGAGACCCGTTCCCCTTGAGAGGAAGGTGTTTAACCTCTCAAAGCTCATGTCCGGTGTGAAGGAGAGGCTGGGAAACACCATGCCGGAGAAGTTCGTTTCCGTTGCGGAGAGCCTCAACCCTGAAGGGAAGACCATCATCTTCGTCCCGAAGAAGGATTACGGCTGGAAAGCTATTGAGTTAGAGAACGTTTACCTCGGCAGGGAGGTTGTTAACGATACGACGCCGTTCATGAAGTCCGGGGGAAAGAGGGGTAAGGTTGCGTTTCACAACGCCGACGTTCCTCAGGAGGAGAGGGAGAGGATAGAGAACGAGTTCAGGAGGTCTGACCTTGACAGGCTCTACGCAACGCAGACGCTTGCCTACGGGGTGAACCTCCCTGCCGATAACGTTATCATCTTTGTAAAGGGCTGGTATGACAGGTTTTCCCACGAGTACAGGTTTTTCCCCGATCTCCTGACAGTGCTTCAGATGGAGGGGAGGGCTGGGAGGTTCGGTTACTCGGAGAGGGGAAGGTCTTTCATAGTTGTTACAGGCTCAAGGAGGGAGAGTTTTGAGTCCCTCCTTGAGGAGGAGATGGGCAAGCCCTTTGAGACAGCTCTTTCGAGGGGTGTGTTCAGGGAGGGGGTTGCCTGCGGGAACAGGTACAGGTCAGTTCTGAGCCTCATGATGCTCGGTCCCATACTGAGGCTCGGGAAGGGCTGGAAGTCAGCCGTTGAGTCGATGTTCAGCGTGAGGAAAAACCCGCTCCTGCTCAGGGAGATGGACGATATCTACAGGGAGCTTGAATCTCTGGGCTACATAGTGGACGGGAAACTTACCGCTCTTTCAAGGGTTCTCTCCTCCTCGTTTACGTCCCCGTTCTGCTTCAGCGAGTTTATGGAGAGGTTGAAAAGGGTAAGGGGGAGGTTTGAGGGTTCATCGAGGGATCTCAGCTACCTCTGGAGCTTTACTGTCAGACCCCTGATAAGGAGGGAGTTTTCGCCGTCAACCGTTGACCTCTTTACCGGAGGTGCTTTCAGGGTAGAGGCTGAGAGGATTGTTAACTTCATAGAGGAAGCCACGGGCATTGAGGTGAGGGATAACTCCGAAGTTCTGGCGTTTTACGCCTCGGGTGGATTCCTTCCCTTCAGGAACGTTGCGCGTCCTCCCGGGGACCTGAGCTTCCTGAAGCCGGAAAGCTCCCTCGTTGCCATGCTCCTTTCGAGGCTCAACGTCGTTGACTTTGACACCCTCCACAGGCTTGTCATGATGGTAAGGAGCGGGATAACGTTCAGGTTCTCTCTTCTGGGCTCCGTCGGGGGGCTCGGCTACATGAGGGGAAACATCCTTGCAAGGGCAGCCGAGCATGCCGGCGTGGATAACGAGATATCCCTCATAAACGCTGTCAGGGGAAGGAGAAGGGCAGTACTTGATGCCATAAGGTTTTCCCTTGAGGAGAGGTACAGGGAGAGGGCGGATGTCAGGGGGAAGGAGATGCAGTTGATTGTAAGGGCTTGCGACAGGGTTAAATTCCCTCTTGGAGACCTGAGCCTTCTGAGGTTTCTTGCATCGGTATTTGTCGGGAGGAGAAGGGCGGCAAGGCTTGAAAAGGAAGAGTGCTTAGATATACTTCATGCTAAAATTGACGGTAAAGGAGGCGTTTTTGAAGGTAAGGATTGACGGGAAGAAGACGGATATAAACATAGACCTCAGGAAGCTGACCGGAGCAAGGGAAGCTCTGAGGCTTATTGAGTTGAGGCTCCTTTACCCGGACAGGGTTATAAAGCACGTTGAGGTTGATGGGAGGCAGATTCCCCCGGAGGATGTTGTATCGCCGCTCCTCCTGAAAAGGGCGAACATCGTTACGGAGCCGTCCGTGGATTTCGTCAGGAAGCATATCGAGATCTCCATCTTTGCCCTTGAGTCCGTTCCCGCTGCCGCAAAGAGAATAGCGTCGGAGTGGTATGAGAAGGGTGAGGTTTCAAGGATAAACCTGAGCTCCCTTCTCTCCTCCGTTGACTGGACCGTTAAGGTCTTTGAAAGGGGTTCAAGCATCCTCCCCATAGTAGAGGGAGCCGATGAGGCTGTCCTTTCCGTTGAGGAGGCTATACTGAAGGCGGATGAGCTTTCGGAGCTCGATGAGGATGCCCTCCTTGAGTTCCTGGATGGGGATTTTATAGGTGCCGTCCTGAGGTGGAAGGAGTTTTTGAGGGATGTTGTTAAGCTCATAACAAAGTCATCTATGGAGAACCATTGATACTTGCCGTTTTCATCCTTGGCCTTGTGATCGGAAGCTTCCTCAACGTCTGCATCTACAGGATTCCTGAGGGGAAGTCCATAGTTTCTCCTCCATCAAGCTGTCCCTCCTGCGGGAGCAGGATAAGGTGGTACGATAACATTCCCGTTCTCAGCTACCTGATGCTCCGGGGAAGGTGCAGGAGCTGTGGTGAGAGGATATCCATCCAGTACCCCCTCGTTGAGCTTACAACGGCAGTCCTCTCGGTCCTCCTCTTCTTAAGGTTCGGGGTATCCATTGACATGCTCTACTTCTTAGTTCTTACCTGCTCCCTCATCGTTATCTCTGTTATAGATATAAGGTTGAAGCTCATCCCCGTCAGGCTCTGTTACTTCTGCATGCTCTTTGGAATGGCGCTCTCCCCCCTCTCCTCAACGGGTTTCATCAACTCCGTTCTCGGAGCGTCGTTCGGTGCGGGGATCGTTCTCTTCATCATTGAGACCTACTACGTGGTGAGAAACGTTGAGGGGATGGGCTACGGTGATGCAAATGTCCTTGCCCTCATCGGTGCGTTTTTGGGCTGGAGGAAAATTCTCCTCGTTCTCTTCATCGCATCCCTCGTTGGCACGGCTTTCGGGCTGACCTACATGCTCCTTTCGAGGAAAGGGCTGAAGGCATCAATACCCTTCGGACCCTTCCTATCTGCGGGTGCTTTTATTACAATAATCCTTGGTGACAGGATAATAAGCTGGTACCTCGGCGGGTAGATGGTTATAGCGAAGAAGGCTGAATCGGTTCTCCTGAAGTTCTCATCGGCATTTGTCCTCATAATAGCGTTTTCCCTTCTCCTCATCTCCTTCATAATGTTTACGGAGTTCATCCTTAACTCCCCCCACATATTCCTTCAGGAGAAAGCCCTCCTCTTCAGGGGTTCTGAGAGCGCTGTTGATATGTTGAAAAAGGTCATCTCCTCCCTCCTCATGTTCGTCGTTGTCGTTGAGGTCATATTCATGCTGCTGAAGCACCAGCCCAGAATCATCTTTGACGTTCTCCTCATCGCCGTTGCAAGGGAGATAATCATTGCCGGCGAGAGGTTCTTTGACGTTCTGCTCGGTTCCCTCTCCCTTCTGATCCTCTTCCTCATAAGGAAGTTCCTCATAATCAAGGGACTTCCCGCAGGGACGTCGATAATCGTTGATCCCTACATATCGATAGAGGCTCTCAACGAGATGCTTGACGTTCACGTTCCGTTTGAGGTTGAGAAGTACTTGGTTGACATAATAGAGAGGCTTGCAAGGGAAAGGGGGATAAGGATTGGGAAGGGGAAGACGATTGACATTGCAAACATAAAGGTTGAAGTCCTTGATACAGACGAGACGGGAAAACCCGTTCTTGTGAGGGTTATAAAGACGGCATGATTACCCTCTCCTTCGATACGTGCCTTCCGGTTGGCAGCGTCACCCTCCTGAAGGGGGATTCCGTTATCGCCTCCTCGAGCTGGAGTTCACACAGGGAGCATGTTTCAAGGCTTTTTGAGGAGGTGGAAAGGGTTCTCTCAACCTCAAACCTGAAGGTTGGGGACGTTGACCTCTTTGTCTCAACCGCAGGACCCGGCTCATTTACAGGTATAAGGATATCCCTCTCCGTTGCAAAGGCTGTCTCCTTCAAGGGAAGGGTTGTTACCGTCTCAACGCTTGAGGCTACTGCTGCTCACTATCTTGGCGGTTCAAACGTCCTCTCCCTCATCGAGGCAAGAAGGGGAAGGGTTTACGCCCTCTGCCTTTCAGACGGGGGAGTTCTCTTCGGACCTTTCGATATACCACCCGATGACCTGTTTTCAAGGCTTGAAAGGGTGGGAATCGGGAACCTCCTTATCTGCGGAAACGCCCTGAAGAGTGAGGAGCTGAGGCGGAGGCTATCGGCCTTTGGAAGGCTCATGTTTCCCTTCGAGTTTCCCGTCTCAACGGGAGCAGCCCTCTACGCCCTTAAGTTCGGTTACAGAAAGTCCCTTGAGCCGATCTACCTTAGGGAACACGATGCAAGGAGACCTAATTCTTAGGGCGTGCAGCATAGACGATTTAAGTGATATACTTAAGATAGAGAGGGAGAGCTTTCCCTCCCCCTGGAGCAGGGAGGATTTCCTTGCAGAGCTTCGTTTCGGTGCCCTTTCAATCGTTGCTGAGCTTGATGGGAAAGTCGTCGGTTACCTCTTTGCAAGGGTTGTCCACGACACGATGGACATAAACAACATCTGCGTCAGCAGGGAGTTCAGGGGGAGGGGGATAGGAAGGAGGCTTTTAAGGGAGTGCCTTGACATAGCTCAGAAGAAGGAGGTTAGGACGGTCTTCCTTGAGGTCAGGAGGAGCAACAGGCCGGCAATCAACCTTTACAGGTCTTTCGGCTTTTCCTACGTTGCAACGAGGAGGGGGTATTACAGCGACGGGGAGGATGCCCTTGTCCTTGCGCTAAAACTAAATTAGGAGGTGAACATGTACAGGAATGAGAACTTAAAGGCCCTTGCGCGGAAAAAGTTTCACCACTTTGCAACCCTTGAGAAGAAGCATCAGGAGCTTGACGACCTCATTGACGATATGGAGAGGAGGGCTGTTCTCACCCCTAAGGAGGAGCTTGAGCTTGAAAGGCTGAAGAAGGAGAGGCTTGCCCTCAGGGATGAGATGATGCTCCTTATGAAGAAAGCTCAGGAGATGGAAGATGAGGAGTGATACCTTAAGGGAATTTGAGAAGCTCCCGGCAAGGGCTTTGATGATGGCAACGGGTGTGAGGAGGGAGGATATCGATAAGCCCCTCATCGGGATAGTTTCGAGCTGGACAGACCTTGTCCCCGGGCATGCCGACATGTACTCCCTTGAAAGGTTCATCGAGAGGGGAGTTGCCTCTGCCGGGGGAACCCCGTTCATCGTCAGAGTCCCAGCCATATGCGATGGCATAGCGATGGGACATGAGGGGATGAGGTTTTCACTTCCGCTGAGGGAGTTGATAGCCGATGCCGTTGAGGACGTCGCAAATGCCCACCAGCTTGATGGTTTGGTTCTCCTTACGGCATGCGACAAGATAACTCCGGGGATGCTGATGGGAGCCGCAAGGCTCGATATACCGGCAATCGTCGTTACGGCAGGACCTATGCTTGCTGGGAAGAGGGGGAAGGAGAGGCTTGACCTTGTCACCCATACATTTGAGGCTATTGGAAGGTACAAGGCAGGGGAGATAAGCCTTGAGGAGCTCCTTGAGCTTGAAGGTGCGGCATGCCCCTCATCGGGAGCGTGTCAGGGGATGTTCACGGCAAACACGATGGCTTGCCTCACGGAGGCTTTGGGAATGTCCCTTCCCCTGTGCGGAACATCTCCCGCTCCCCTTGCCCAGAAGAAGAGGATTGCGGAGGCATCCGGCCAGAGGATAGTCCAGCTTGTGAGGGACGGGATAACTTCAAGGAGGATACTGACTCCGGAGGCGTTCAGGAACGCGATCAGGGTTGACATGGCGCTTGGCGGTTCAACGAACACGGTTCTCCACCTTCCCGCAATTGCCTATGAGGCTGGAGTTCCCTTTGATATAAAGCTCTTTGATGAGCTCAGCAGGGAGACGCCGAAGGTCTGCAGTATGAGGCCCGGGGGAAAGTACCTCATGGAGGACCTCCACTACGCCGGAGGAGTTCCCGGCGTTATGAAGAGGCTCCTGAACCTCATGGAGAGCAACCCGACGGTTTCAGGGGCTGATATAAGGAGCATTGCCTCCGCCGCAAGGATATGGGATGAGGATGTTATAAGGCCTTCAGATAATCCCTACAGTCGTGAGGGGGGAATAGCCATACTCTACGGGAACATCTGTCCCGACGGTGCGGTTGTTAAGCAGAGCGCCGTAAGTGAGAGGATGATGGTATTTACCGGGACTGCAAGGGTTTTTGAGTGTGAAGAGGATGCAATGAAGGCTGTAATGGGCGGCAGCATAAAGCCCGGTGACGTCATCGTGATAAGGTATGAGGGTCCGAAGGGAGGACCCGGGATGAGGGAGATGCTTGCCGTTACAGCGGCGGTTATGGGAATGGGGCTTGGAGAATCGGTTGCCCTCATCACGGACGGAAGGTTCTCCGGAGGAACCCACGGACCCTGCATAGGCCACATCTCACCGGAAGCTGCCGAGGGAGGTCCCATCGGCATCATAAAGGATGGTGACAGGATACACCTCAACATACCGGAGAGGAGGCTTGAGCTCCTTGTTGACGAGGATGAGCTGAAGAGGAGGCTCTCGGCGTTCAAGCCCAAGGAGAAGGAGATAGGTTCAAAGTTCCTCAGGAAGTACGCAAGGCTCGTCTCATCGGCGTCAAAGGGAGCCGT
>CAZIVU010000047.1:0-9153 GCA_964542865.1 uncultured bacterium
GGTCAAAAAGAAAAGCCCCGGCGTTTGCCGGGGCTTTAAACGTTCAATCGGTTTTACTTTCCAAGAACTTCCTTTGCAGCAGACCTGAGAAGGGCATCGTTGCCCTTAACGGGATCCATCATCGGGTCCTTTGAGTTCTTTGCAGCATTTACGAAGGCATCAACAGTCTTGTACTTTGCCTTGAGCTGATCCTTCGTGGGGATGGGCTTTCCGCTTGATGAGGGCATCTGGCCGTTGTGGCACCCGGCGCAGTTGTCCTCCCAGGGACCTGCAAGTGCAGGGGTTGAAATCACTGCTGCAACTGCCGTTAAGAGAAGGAACTTCCTCATCCTCTACCTCCTTAAGGTTATTATGGAGATTTAATTTTATTTGCAGCCGATGGGAGTGTCAACCCCGAAAGCCTTACAATTCCCGTATCCCTCCAGGTAAACCTTAAAGCCTGCGTCGGACAAACGTCCCTGCACTCACCGCAGTTCCAGCAGTAAACGGAAAGGCTCTCCCCGATGCTCGGCTTTATCCCCATCGGACACCTCAAATCGCAAGCCTTGCAGTCAACGCACCTGTCGGCAAAGTACTTGATTACAAGCTGCCTCTTCTTCCCGAGGAGGGCAAGAAGGGCTCCGAGGGGGCAGAGATACCTGCAGAAAAACCTCCTCGTTAAAAGGTTCATGAAGAGAACGATCAGGACAACAATTCCCTCAAGGGCAAGGTACCTGTAGAATACGAAGTACATGGTCTCCCTTCCAACAAGCCCGGGAGGTGACCAGAAAACGAAGAGGGGAAAACCGATGACCATCGCGGAGAGAAGCTCAAAAACGAGCGTGAACCAGAGAACCTTGTTTGCAAGCCTTATCTTGTCCTTCCTGTACTCAAGGTTCTTTGAGAAAAGCCCGAAAACCTTATCAGTCAAGAGGGAGAGGAACTCGATCGGGCACATCCAGCTGCAGAAAACCCTTCCCAGGAGAAGCGCAACAACAACGGGAATAACCATTCCTACGAGGGAGGGCATGTAGAAGAACTTTGCAGTGAGTATGGATTCAAGCCCTTCAAGGGGGGAAACGACCCAGAGGTTTCCAACACCGATGGACTGAAACCACCCCTGAATGAAGTTTATGTCGTAGAAGTAGTTTGTCAGGGGGTTGAGAACGACTATGAGGAAGCAGATTAAAAGGGAAGCTATCCTCCAGTTCTGTATTCTCTTAAGCATCTTCAACTCCTTGCTCCGGGAACTTTAAGCTCAACCTTAACTTCCTTCTTCCACCTTACAGGCTCAATCCTTATAGCCTTCCTGTCATAGTAGGTATCGGATATGCAGGCGTGGGCGCAGATACCGCAGCCGGTGCAGTACTCCTCAACGATGTAGGGCTTCCAGTCGTAGAACTTTATCGCCTTCCCCGCAAAGGGGCAGACGTTGAAGCAGGTCTTGCACATGAGTCCCGTCTTCTCCTCCTGCCAGCTAACGCAGGCATGCCTGTTTATAACGGCAACGCCCATCTTCACCTTATCCTGATCGCAGGGAACGAGTGAACCGGTCGGGCAAACGTAAACGCACTTCATACAGAGGTAGCAGGGAATATCCATGACCGAAACGTAGGGAGTTCCGGCGTATATCCCCTCCCTGATGTCAAAGTACTTTATGGAGTGGTAGGGGCAAACCTCCCCGCACCTTCCACACCTTATGCACTTCTGGGGGAAGTGCTCCTCCGAAACAGCTCCCGGCGGCCTGAGGATGTTCGTCCTTATGGGCGTTTTCACCATCGTTTTAGGGTTTTTAAGGTCGGAAAGCTTGCAGCCTGACGCGGCAGCTCCCATGAACGTGGCAAGCGTAACCTTTATGAAGTCTCTCCTGCTAATGTCCTTTCTTCTCATCCTCATCTTCCCCGAACCACATTTTTTCAGCTTCCTTCTCGGCTCGTTTTAAGCCGTGGAATGGATTTGCGGGGACAATCTCTCCCCTCTCAATCTTCTCATACTCATCCTCAAAGTAGCCGTAGGCAAGTGCAACGTTCAAGACACCGTCCAGGTGCCTTATCTGTTTCTCGATGTCCTCCATCTCATCGGAGGTTTCAGAATCTATGACGATGATTATGTGGTAGGTGTTCTCCTTCAGCTCGGAGCCGTAAACCTCAACACCGGGAAACTTCTTAACGGCTTCCTCAACCTTCGGTCCGCTCTCCGCATCCGTAGAAACGACAAAGCTCGCTATCGGCATCCTTTCTCCCCTTAAAAAGTTTGGGGTATTTTACCATTCTTTTCCATCATCCCAAGGTTGTCTTTCCCTTTAATTTCAGATCCTTCGCTTCGCTCAGGACGACAGAGGGGAAAAGGCGCTCAGGATGAGAGAAACCTTATTTCAAGGCAACATTTTCCTCCTATTCTCTGAGGCTACCTGCGATAGCCGAAGAATCCCATGTCCTCCATGTCGCACAACGGTAAATCGGTATTGAAGAATAAATTTTCATTCTAAAACTGCAATTTTGGGGGTAAAAATATAGGGGGGCTTAAGCCCCCCTATTTATTATCCGAGGTAAGGATAAGCCTCATCCTTGCTCATCTCGGAGTTGTGCCTGTAGCCACCGGGAACCTTCTTGAGCTTGACGAGGAACTGCTTGAGCGGCTTGGGACCTGAGTACCTCTTGACCCTGACGGCACATATCTTGAACTCAGGCTGCTTTGAGCCGGGGTCGAAGGCATCGATCGTGACGAAGTTTATCATGCGCTTCTTGTCCTGGTCGTACCAGTAAACGAATACCATGCCCTCCATCGGTCCCTCATCCGGGGATATCCTTGCAGGGACGATAACCTTACCGCGGCGGCTCTCAATCAGGACGAGGTCGTTCGGCTTGATGCCGAGCCTCTGGGCATCCTTGGGATGCATCTCAACGAACGTGTAGGGGTAGTCTGCTGCAAGCTCCGGAATACGGCCGGTCATTGAAGCTGTATGCCAGTGGTCGATAACCCTTCCCGTGGAGAGGTAGAACGGATACTCGGCATCCGGCTCCTCTTCCGGACCCTTGTAAGGCCTGAGCCATACCCAGAACTTGTGGTCCTTGTGGAGGTGGCCGTAGTCAACAACCTTCCACCCTTTGAGGCCGTGCTTCCTGGCAAACTCCGTTGCAAGCGGATCTTTGCCGACGACGAACCTTCTGAGGGTTCCTCCCTTCCTTGCAATCTCAACGGTGGGTGCGGGCCACTGAACGCCGTCGGGCCTTTCAAGGAGAACCTCCGTCGTTGCACCGGCAAGGGTGCTGTCCCTTCCCTTGGTAACCTTCTGAGCATACTCGTGCCATACAGCCTTCGCAAGCTCCCACCACGGGTCTCTCTTTGCAGCCTCAATGAACGGAGCAACGCACTGGTAAACGGTCTTTGCGCGCTTCCTCATCTCAGGGTCCCTCTGCTTTGCAAGCTTCTTGGAGAGAACCTGAGCGAACTGGACGATCTGCCACAGCTCCGGCATAGCCTTTCCGGGAGCCTTCACGGCAACGGGTGTGAGCTGTGAACGCCTCTCTGTACACCCGTAAACGCCCGTCTTCTCAAAGTGGAACGGGCAGGGGAGTATGAGGTTTGCAAGCTCCGATGTCCTTGTCGGGAATATGTCCGAAACGACGACGAAGACGTCATCCCTTGCAAATCCCTCACGGAACCTCCTCATGTTGGGGAGGGAGTGAAGGGGTGATGTCTCCTCAATCCAGATGAAGTGAATGGGCTTGAGCCCCTTAAACCTCTTCCTGTCCTGCTCGGTGTAGGAGATAGCCGAGAACATCTTGACCGTGTGGTATCCGGGCTTTGGAGGAATCGTTCCCTCGGGAACTCCCCATATCTTTTCAAGCTGGTTCCTGAGCTTCTTGGACTTAACAACCCTGTGCCCGGGGAGAATGTGGCAGAGTCCTCCGCCCTCACGAACACCTCCGCAGGCGTTCGGCTGTCCGGTAAGGGAGAGGGCATCTGCACCGTCCTTCCCGATGTTCCCGGTAAGGAGGTGGACGTTTGTGACGAGGTTGTTAATCCATACACCCCTCGTCCTCTGGTTGAGTCCCATCGTCCAGATTGAAACGGTCTTGGTCTTTGCAAACCTCCTTGCAACCGTCCTTATCATCTCGGGGGTGATGTTCCCGCCGCAGATTGCGCATGCCCTTTCGGGGGTGTACTTCGCAACGAACTTCTTGTACTCCTCAAAGGATACCGGGTGTCCGATAAGAGGAACCTTGTCCTTGCCCTTGGTGAACTTGTGGAATGAGACGTACTTTATGAACTCCTTATCGTAGAGACCCTCCTGAATGATTACGTTTGCAATGGCGTTCATGAGGGCAAGGTCTGTCCCCGGCTTGAACTGCATGTGTATATCGGCAATCTTGGATGTCGGCGAAACCCTCGGGTCAACGTTTATCACCCATACCCTCTTCGGGTTTGCAAGCTTGTGCTTCATGATACGGCGGAAGAGGATCGGGTGGCACTCTGCTGTGTTTGAACCGATGATGAATATGGTATCCGCAGCCTCAAAGTCTGCATACCCGCCGGCAGGCTCGTCCGTTCCGAAGCTTGTAAGGTAGCCGCCAACGGCAGAAGCCATACAGAGCCTCGGGTTACCCTCAACGTGGTTCGTTCCGATGCACCTGTAAAGCTTCTGGAACAGGTAGGTCTCCTCGGTGAGAGCCTGACCCGAACCGTAGTAGGCTATGCCTGACCACCCCATTTCATTTGCGTGGAATCCGCCCTTCTTCATGGCTTTTATCATCTCATCAGCCATGATGTCAAAAGCCTTCTCCCATGAGATAGGCTTGAAGGGCTCCTTCTTGCTCTTCCTGTAGAGGGGCTGTGTCAGCCTGTCAGGATGGCCGAACACCTTGTAGAAGAGCATCCCCTTCATGCAGAGGTATCCGTAGTTTATTACAGAGTCCTTAACACCCCTTATAACTGCTGGCTTTCCATTTTTGAGTCCGAGCCATACCTTACAGCCGGTTCCGCAGAAACGGCAGACGCCTCTAACCCACTCGTATCCCCCTTCCACCTTGTATGCGGGTGATTTCTTAACCTCCTCGGGTATGACGGACTGCCCGGCTTCGGCTTCCTCAACAGCATCCCCCTTAATCTTCAGGTTCATCCCCACAAGGGAAGCCGCCGTGAGGGCTGCTGTCTTCTTTATAAATTCCCTTCTCCCTATAGCCATGGTACCCTCCTATAAAAACTTTTATGAATTACTTGTTTGCACCCAAATCCTTTGCGGTCTTCGTCTTGTAACCGTTTCCGTGAAGCATGAACACGTGGGGAATGTGGCACTTCCAGCACTTCATCCCCGGAGCCCTCTTCTTGGCTGTCTCAACGTACTTGTAGTGGCAGGCGAGGCACTTCTTGATAGGCGGCGTCTTGTGGAAGTTCTGGAGCGTTCCGTGGCACTGGAAACACCTTACGTTTGCAATGTAGTGCCTTGACCTCTTCCACTGCCTGTACTCCTTGGGCGTTGCCTCCTTGTGACACCCCCTGCACGTCTGCTTGTCAAGGGGCATGTTTGCAATTGCACTTGGCGGAACCGGGTGCTGGTCAGCAAGCGCAACGCTGAAGCCACCAGCAACCATTGCTGCTGTTAGAACCGTCAAAAGTTTCCGTCTCACCGTACACCTCCCCAGATAAAGTTTGTTTACTTCTTTCCAAAAGCTTCCTTGAGCTCCTGCTCAAAGTTCATGCCGTGCCCCGCATACCAGTGGCAGTCGAGGCAGTCCTTACCCTTTAGTTTACCAGAAAGGAGCATCTTGTGCATCATCTTTGCAGCCGGCTTCATTCCCGGAGCCTCGGTCAGGTTCTCGTGGCACCTCAAGCAGTTTGAAACGAAGACGAAGTGCTTCCTCTCCTTCCTCTTCTCAACCCAGTCAACGCCGGCCGGGTTAACAAAGTGGACGATGAGGTCCTTCGTCCCGAACCTCGTCTTGTTGAGCAGGTAGGCGAAGACGCTCGTGTGGGGCAGGTGGCAGTCGGCACACTTTGCCCTTGCAACTCCCCTTCCCTTCGCATAGTCAGGACCGTGGGGTCCCCTTTTCCATGCCTCATACATGGGCTTCATCTCGTGGCAGGACTTGCAGAATGACGGTTCGGCTGTAATCTCAATCATCTGGGCGCTGACGAGGGCAACGATACCGGCTATTATAAAGCCTACGATGAACCAGAAAACGGCAGCCTTCTTACCCTCCACTGTACTCACCTCCTCTTAAGTTTTGTAGGTATTTTCCAAGCTCCTTTGTCTTCTCAGAGTCAGGCTTTATGCTCTTCATATCTGCATAGCATTCAAGGAGGGCTTTTTCGTTGTTCTGCTTCCTGAACCCCTCTGCAGCCCTCCAGTAGGCATCAAAAGCCCTGTCCCAGTTCTCCTCAGCAGAGTAAACATCCCCGAGCGCCTTGTAGTAGTTCGGGTTGTTCCCGCACACCTTCTTAGCCCCGTTAAGCTCCTCAAGAGCCGCATCGTAATCGCCGGAGCCGAGGTACTCCTGAGCAAAGACGAGTGCCCTGCTACAGCTGTCGAGGTTTTCAATCGCCTTGCTGGAGGGCATCTTCGGAATCTCAGCCGATACTTTGCTCTCAAGGTCTTCGGATGCTTGAGGGGGAGCGGGGATTCTCGGAGCAGGGGTTACCCCCCTTCTCCCGAGTACGTAGCCGGCAACTGAAAAGCCAACCAATAGGGCAAAAATGGCAGCCAGAATCAGGGGCTTCTTCATCTTTTACTCACCGTGCTGGTCTCCAAAAGCTTTATATACTTTGACTTCGGGTTGAGCCGCTTTATCCTCTTTATGACCTCCCTGAGGTCCTGAACGTCTCCCTCTTTCTTGAATATCTTTCCTGCAAGGTAGTACTCCCTCTCGGCTGCCTCGGTATCACCGGTAGCCATTCCGATTTCCCCGTATATCCTTGCAAGCTGAACGTGGGCATCGGCGTTGTTAGGGTCAACCTTGAACGCCTTCCTGAACTCGGAAAGGCAAAGCTTTACGTATTTATCCCTTTCTGCATCAACCTTTTTGGCATTTTCAACGGAAAGCCTGTATATCTCCTCAAGCTGGCTCTCCTTAACGCCGAGCTCCTTCTCAAGCTCCTTTATCCTTTTCTCAAGGTTTTTGTCCTTTTCGCCGAGCTCCTTACTTGCCATGTAGAGGGTTATGAGCTGGTTAAACTCAAGAAACCTCTTTCCATCAGGGTCAACCGACTTTGCAAGCTCCGCAAACCTCCTTTCCGTATCGGTATCCCTCACGAGCATCGCCTTCCTGTAGTAGAGAATGGCAAGGAGCGTGTGGAGCATAGACTTCACCTGATAGGCTTTTCTCTTTTTAAGCTCCTTATCCCTGAACTCATAGTTGGGGTTTTTCCTGTAGATTGGGTCTAAAAGCTTCAGCGCCTTTTTTGCCTTCTCAATCCCCCTGTCAACCTTATACCTGTGGTAATCCCTGTAAATATCAACCATGTACTCTGCAGGTTTTTTGAGGAACTCCACCCGGTTTGCGGAGAAGCTGCTGATGGGAAGCGTTAGGGCAGCAATGAGGATGAGGAGAAATCGCATAGAACCTCCATGGATTTTAAAGGGGGAGGTAACCCTCCCCCTCAGGATTACTGGCCAATTGAGCTTGTAGCACCGGCACCGGCCTTTCCGTACCTCTTGATGTAGAACTCGGCAATCTTCCTGAGCTCGGACTTGGGAAGACCCTTGAACCACTTGTGGTCAACGGTGCTGAAGAGCTTCTTCTTGAAGGCAGCCCAGTCTCTCTTGTCCTTCCTGCTCCCCTTCTTGGCAACGATGGCGTCAGCCTCGGGAAGCATCTTGTAGTAGAAGTTGTAGGCAACGATGTGGAGACCGTGCCAGTGTGTCCAGTCGGGAGCCATCATAGCAGCACCGTGCCTTGCCCTTCTTCCCTCATGGTGCCAGAGCCAGAAGTAATCCCACTCAATCTTCTGGTTGAACGGTGTCGGGTCGATGAGTTTCCTGCTCTTGAGGAACTTGATAATCTGAGCTGCGGGCTTTCCGAACTTGTTGTTGTAGAGCTTAACAAGCTCATCAAACTGGTAGTAGAAGCCGTCAATCCACGTCTTCTGGTGGCAGTTTGCACAGACCTTCTTCATGGCAGCGCGCTTTGCCTGCCAGTTGGGCTTGTGCTTGGATATCGGAGGCCTGAGAGTCCAGGATATCCTTGCACCGACGTCGTGGGTTGACTTGAGTCCGTTAGCAGTAGCACCCATGTGGCAGGTCACGCAGTTGGGTGCCTGATAGTAGTCCTCGCCGAGAACCCACTTTGCCCTGTCAAGTGTTCCTTCTATCTCGGAGAGGTGAGCCTTGTAAGCGATACCGTGCTTTGAGAGCTCCCAGACTTCAATCTGCGGGTGGTCAGGGCCCTGGTGACACTTACCGCAGGTGTCAGGCTCCCTTACCTGCTTCAGGCTGAACTGGTGCCTGAAGTGGCAGGAGTTACATGCACCCATCGTTCCGTCGGGGTTGAGCCTTCCGATACCGGTGTTGGGCCAAGGACCGAGAACCGGCTTCCCGTTCTTGACGGGTATCGTCCTTCCGTGGCACTGGCCGCAACCTGTGTTGAAGAGGGCTTCACCCTCAACAACCCTACCCATAACGTTGTCCAGAGAACCGACGAAGTGGGCAGCGTGGGCGTGGTAGGACTCCTGATACTCCTTTGCCTCCTTGGGGTGACACCTTCCGCAGTCCGCGGGGGTGATGATTGCCGCTATCGTCTTGCCGAAGTGCTCGAAGGCATCGACATCACCCTTGTTGGCTTTGTGGCACTCGTAGCAGCCGACGCCAGCGTCAGCGTGCATGCTGGAACCCCACTGGAGGTAGAGTGCCTTGTTGAGAGTCTTGTGGCAGTTGATACACGCTTGGGACTCCTTGCTGATGTTTCTCAGGCCTGCATCTGCATTAGTATTAAGACCTACGGTGACAGCACATGCAAGCGTTGCAGCAAGGAGGCCTGTGCGAAGCTTTGAGAGTTTCCCCTTCATGTTTTCCCTCCTTACAAGAGTTTTCTACCAAGTTTATACTAAAATCACCCTCAGGTGTCAAGCATGAGCCTATGAGTTAAACACAATATACCAAATTAGTTATATTTTTGGAATGTTCAACTCTGAAGTTGACGGAGGTATGAGCATGAGGAGGGTTGAGACAAAATCCGC
>CAZIVU010000048.1:0-8664 GCA_964542865.1 uncultured bacterium
AGGAGCTTCACAACAACGGCTATCCAGACTGGTGAGATAAGGGTTCCGATCAGGATTGAGGAAGCCGCAGTGTCAGGGTCCTTACCGAACCTGTCGCACAGGACGAAGTTAAGGACTGCAGGGGGAAGGGAGGATTGGACAATGAGGACTTTGGACATCAGGGGATTGCAGTGAAGGAGCAGGACGGGGAGGGATGAGAAGAGAAAACCTCCAGTGAGCCTGAAGGCTGATGAGACAGCTCCGAGCTTAAGCGAGGAAACCTCTATCCTTGAAAGGCTTATCCCTATTGAGACGAGCATGAGGGGCATGGTTGCGTTTCCCGTCAGCTCAACCATCTTCTCAAACCCTTCGGGGATATGAACCCCTTTCAGCAGGAAGGAAAGGAATATTGCGTAGATAACGGGGATCTTCAGCGCCTCCCTGATGCCGGAGAGCAAACTGCCCTGGAGTATTAATATTCCGAAGGTGAAGTGTATCAGCGTCATGGCTACCATGAACGATATTCCGTAGGGAAGCCCCTTCTCCCCGAAGAGGAGGTATATGAGGGGAATACCGAGGTAGCCTGAGTTCATTATCGTTGATGAGAGCTCAAGCGCCGGAAACCTTTCTCCAAATGCAAACCTCTCAAGGGCGTAAACGCATAGCCAGACGAACATAACAACGGCAACGGAAACGATAACCGTGCAGCCGACATCCGGATAGCCTATGCTTACCTTCCTGAACGAGGAGATTATCAATGCTGGGGCAAATATGAAGAGAACGAGAAAGCTTATGCTCTGCGTTTCAACATCCCTTTTCAGCCTCCCGATGAAGAAGCCAAGGAGTATGAGGAGGTACAGGGGAAGTATCACATTTACAAGGATGCCGGACATAGCCAGACCTTAGAGCGTGAACTTTTCACCGAGGTAAACCCTTCTCACAACCTCAGACCCGGATATCTCATCGGGTGTTCCGGAGGCGATAACCTTTCCGTGGCTGATTATGTAAGCCCTGTCAATTATCCTCAGGGTTTCCCTTACGTTGTGGTCCGTTATGAGTATCCCTATCCCCATATCCTTCAGCTCCTTTATGAGCTCCTGAATCTCGAAGACCGCTATGGGGTCAATCCCGGCAAACGGTTCGTCAAGGAGGAGGAACTTCGGCTCAATCGCCAGTGCCCTTGCTATCTCAACCCTTCTCCTCTCACCCCCCGAAAGCGTGTTTGCCCTGTTCTTCCTGAGCCTTTCAATCCCAAACCTTTCAAGGAGGTTTGTAATCCTATCCTCAATCTCCCTCTCCGAAAGGCTGTACATCTCAAGTATCGCCCTGAGGTTATCCTCAACGGATAGCTTCCTGAAAACGGAAGGCTCCTGGGGAAGGTATGATAGACCCTTCCTTGCCCTTACGTAGGTTGGCTCCTCCGTTATATCTTCCTCCCCAACGGTAATCCTTCCCCCGTCCGGCTTTATGAGGCCCACTATGCAGTAGAACGTTGTTGTCTTCCCCGCCCCGTTGGGCCCAAGGAGGCCAACGATCTCCCCCTCAGCAACCTCAACCGTAACGTTATCAACAACAGTCCTGCTCCCGAACCTCTTTACAATCCCTTCAGCTCTGAGGATATTAAAATCAATGTTTTCCAACACCTTTCTCCGTGAATATCACCGTCTTGACCTTTCTCTTAACCCCTTCAACGCTTACCGTTCCATCCTTGAAGGCAACAATCCTGTCCCCCATAACGGTATTGCTGTCCCTCTTAAGCCTTGCATCCCCGATGAGAACTATCTTCTCCTCCGAAGGGTAGTATTCAAGCTTCTGGCAGGAACCTTCCCCGCTCTGCCTGAAAACCCTGACATTCCCTATAACCTCAACCTTTTCAACGAACCTGTCCGTCTTATCGAAGTAAACGATAAGCTTATCCCCTTTCAGGATAGTATCCCCCTTCTGCGCAACGACGCTTCCGATGTAGACTGCCCTGTGCTGTTTCTTGTTGTAGTTAAGCTTCTGGGACTCTATAACAATCGGCTCTCTCTGCCCGGCAGCAAAGGATGAGCTGAAAGCAACGAGGGAAAGAAGAAGCAGAAGAAACCTTTTCATTTTCCAACTCCCTTTATAACAGTTTTGACATTAGAGAAGATTATAACCCTTTCCCTGTTGAAATCTATTCTGCACCCCCTTCCCCTGACCGTGTAGCTTGACGAAAACGTAAAGCTGCACCGGGAACGGCTCCTGAACACAGCAGTCTTGCTGTAGAACGTTCCAGATTCGGAGCGGGCTTCAAAGTCCCTTCCCCTCACCACCACGGAGTAGAGCCTGCTGTTCTCCGTTCTTCTGTTGTAGATAGCCCTCTTCGCAGATATCCTGAACGTCCTTCCCCTGACTTTCACGGTAAGGAGCGGTTTTTCAAGGAAGACCTCATCACCCTTAAACTTTGCGGACGGGGACTTAAGAACCCACTTCTTCCCCCTCTCAACCTGCTCAAGCGTGAAGTTTCCGATACTCTGCTCGTGGGATGCCTTTATCTTGACCGGTGGTGGAGGGGATTCCCTCCTGAGGATGAGGAGGAAGAAGGGAAGGAGGGATGCTATGCCAGCTGCAACTGCAACCTTTAACAGCTTTTCTCTCACACCAAACCACCAACCACGTACTCTATGAACTCCCTTACGGCACCCCTTCCGCCGGGGCTCTTTGATACGAAGTCAACAACCTCCTTTACGTAATCGGGGGCATCCGCAGGGGCACCGGACACAGAAACAGCTTTGAGGAGCGGAATATCCGGAACGTCATCACCCATGAAGCTGCACTCACCATCTGAAACCCCGAACTTTCTCTTCAGGGACTCGTAAACGGACAGCTTATCATCAACTCCCTGATGGATCTCTTCTATTCCCAACTCCCTGCACCTTCTCTCAACCGCAGCAGAGTTCCTCCCGGAAATTACTGCAACCTTTATCCCCAACTCCATAGCCATCTTTATGGCAAACCCGTCCCTGACGTGAAACCTCTTTATCTCCCTCCCGCTGTCATCGTAGATGATGCTCCCATCGGTCAGAACGCCATCAACGTCAAAAATCATGAGCTTTACCCTCATCAGAACCTCCTCCCCAATATGTCGTGAAGGTGAAGTATTCCCTCAACCTTTCCCCCATCGACAACGGGAAGAACGGTTATCTTGTGCCTCTCCATTACCTCAAGTGCGTTCTCCGCAAACTCATCTGCAGAGATCGTTTTTGGTTCTCTGGTCATTGCCTCCTTGGCCGGGTCGCTGAGCTTCCCTCCCCTCTCAAAGAACCTCCTGAGGTCACCATCGGTTATTATCCCGATTAGCTTTTCCCCGTCCATAACGAGAGCAGCTCCAAGCTTCTTCGAGGATATCTCAAATATCACGTCCCTCATAGGCGTACTTGGAGAGACAACAGGTATCTCCTCTCCCCTCCTCATGAGGTCCTTTACCTTTGAGAGCCTTATCCCGAGTGAGCCTCCGGGATGAAACCTTGCAAAGTCTTTGCTCTCAAACCCTTTTGCAACCATAAGGGCTGCAGCTATGGCATCACCAAGGGCAAGCGTAACCGTTGTGCTTGTTGTCGGGGCAAGCCCCAAAGGGCAGGCTTCCCCCTCAACGTGAAGAAGGAGAACTATGTCTGAAAGCTTTGAAAGGCTTGAATTTGGGTTGTTTGTTATGCCTATGACGGGGATCCCGAAGCTCTTGACAACGGAGACAACGTTTAGAACCTCCCGACTCTCCCCGCTGTTTGATACGGCTATGAGCGTGTCATCCCCCTTCAGCATCCCGAGGTCTCCGTGAACGGCGTCAACGGGGTGAAGGTAGAAGGACGGGGTGCCTGTGCTTGAAAGGGTTGAAGCTATCTTCTTGCATATAATTCCCGATTTCCCGATGCCGGTAAGGACTATCCTCCCCTTCGTCTTCATGAGGAGCTCAACGGCATCGAGGAAGCTTTCATCAAGCTTCCTCGAGAGGTTCAGCACAGCCTCCCCTTCAGCCTCAAGCACCTCTCTTGCCAGCCTGAGAAGGTCTTTCAACTTCCTTTAACCTCCTGAGAACGTTTTCCCTGTACCTTTCCTCGTTGAAAGGGTTTCTGAGCCACTCCTTCGGAAACGTCGATATCCACGCGTTAAGGTTCTCAATCCTTCTCCTGTTCGTAGGGTGGTCCATGAAGAGCTCCCCGATGCCTGAAACCCTGAACTTCATGAGCCTGTCAAGCTTCTTAATAACCTGAATGGACGCCACAGGGTTCCAGCCAGCCTTCCCGACATAGTAAGCCCCCATGGCATCAGCCTCAAACTCCTCCTTCCTGCTGTAGCCGTTCATAGCCATGCTGTAGACAAGCCTTATAACCTCCGATTCAATGGGGGTCGGGGAGCTTCCCCTGAAGGCAATTGAGAGAAGGATGTTTGTGCCGTAAGCAAGCTGAAGGTTTTTTATCGCATGCCTTCCGACGATGTGACCCGTTTCATGCCCCAGGACAAACGCAAGCTCAGCTTCGTTGTCAAGCTTTTCAAGAAGGCCCCTGTAGACGTAAACGAAACCTCCGGGAAGGGAGAAGGCGTTAAGCTTGTCGGAATCTATGACCCTGTAGGTATAGGTTACATCGTGTCTGTCGCAGACAGACGCAATCCTCTGCCCAACGGATGAAACGTACCGCTGAACAACAGGGTCTTTCAGGAGCCTGTACTTCCTCTCAACCTGCCTTGCCGCACTTCTGCCTATGAGAACTTCCTGAGAGGTGGGTATCAGGATGAGGGACGTTTCACCAAAGGGTCCCGTCCTTACAACTCCGCACCCGAGAATGAGTAGTGCTAAGATAAAGGCAAGTGCATATCTTAATCTCATATAGCACCACATTGAATTTACCCAATTCTACCAAAGAGGTAAGATGGAACACAGGCTCGAAATTTCAACCTCCCTTGAGCTTCGTCTTACCCCTTCGCTTTACCAGAACATCCAGCTTCTTCAGCTTCCCATCCTCACACTTGAAACGTTCATAAGGGATGAGGTTGAGAGCAACCCGCTGATAGAGGTTGAAGAAACGGTATGGGAGCAGGTTGACTTCCCGATTGAGAGGGATGAGGAGTTTGACATCCTCTCCCTTCAACCGTCAATACCCTCTCTCAGGGAAAGGCTTATCTCTCAGGCAAGGCTTGAGCTTGAAGGCCATCTCCTGAAAGCTGCCGAACTGATAATCGACAACCTTAACAGGTCTGGCTACCTCGAGCTGGGAGAGGACAGAATAGCCGAAACGCTCGGGATAGGTACTGAGGAGGTAAGGAGGGCAAGGGAGGTTATTAAGAGGCTTGAGCCTGTTGGTTGCGGGTGCTACTCGCTGAAGGAGTCCTTCAAGGTTCAGCTTGAGGAGCTCGGGTTCCCGAAAAAGTTTACAGAAGCGGTTGAGAAGATTGAGCTTCTGCGAAGAAGCAGGAAAAGGTTTCTGGAGGAGACCGGCTTTAAGGAGGAAGAGCTTGAGGAGTTTCTTAAGGCTATCAGGCTCCTGAACCCGGAGCCGGGAAACGTTGAAAGCAGGGCTGTGATGGTTGTTCCGGACGTTGAGGTGTTCCTTGAGGACGGAGAACTCCGTGTCAAGCTCAACGTTCCCGAACAGTTCAGATTCAGGGTAAGGAACGATTACCTGAGGTACGCAACAACGCAGGAGCTTAAAAAGTTCCTGACGGAGAAGTACCAGAGAGCCATCAACCTTAAAAGGGCTATCGAGCAGAGGAACAGAACGCTCAAAGCCGTAACGGAGGCTGTCTTCAGGCATCAGATACAATTCCTGAAGGACGGTAAGTCCGTAAAACCTCTCCTCTACAGGGACATAGCGGAAAGGCTCTCCATCCACGAGTCAACGGTAAGCAGGGCTGTAAAGGAGAAGTTCGTCCAGACACCTTTTGGCGTGTACCCTTTCAAGCACTTTTTCAGGCGACCCGTTTCCGGAACCTCAAGGGATAAGGTGAAGGAGGAGATAAGGAGGATAATAGAGGGGGAGAAGAGCCCCCTTTCAGACGGTAAGATTGCAAGGCTGTTGAGCGAAAGGGGGATAAGGGTAGCAAGAAGGACCGTTGCAAAGTACAGGGAGGAGATGGGTATACCCAACGCCATTGAGAGGAGGAGAGGGTGAAGCGCATCCTTGACAGGTTCATCTCGGAGTCCGGGGGCAGGTGGAAGGAGTGTGGAGAGCTCGTTGAAAAGCTCCGGCTCCCGAACAGGAAGAGAGCCATCATATACCTTGAAAGGCTCAGGGATGCCCTTGGAGGGGTTTTCCCGGACTACCTCGACGGAGATTTCCTCCCGAACCTCATAGAGCTCTTCTCGTTTTCAGCATTCATGGCGGGGTTTTTCGTCAGGCACCCCGAGCTGATCGGGAATCTCAAGGAGATCTACAGGAAGAGGATGGAACCAGAAGACTTCAAGGTTGAGGCTGTAGAGGATGAAAGGGAGTTCAAGAGGAGGATAAGGCTCTTCAAGAACCTTCAGATGGCAAGGGTAATCCTCAGGGATATACTCAAACTGTCCCCGATAGTTGAGCTCATGAGGGATGTAACGCTGATAAACGATGCGGTGCTGAGAGCAACGCTAAGTTTTGCCTACAGGGAGCTCTCGAAAAAGTATGGGGAACCTGAAAGCTCAACCTTCTGCGTGGTTGATATGGGAAAAGCCGGGGGGTTTGAGCTTAACTACGCCTCCGACATAGATATCATGTACATCTACTCCTCCCGGTACGGCATGACCTCTGGAGGGAGGTTGGGAAAGCTCTCAAACCACGAGTTCTTCACGCTCCTTTCGGAAAGGATAACGTCCATCCTGACCGAGAAAACCGAGGACGGTATCTGCCTAAACGTTGACCTGAGGTTAAGGCCCAACGGAACAATGGGTCCCCTCTGCAACGACTTTCAAGCACTTGAGAACTACTACACAGCGGTTGCAAGACCCTGGGAGAGGTTCGCACTCCTCAAGGCAAGGCCATCAGCCGGAGATGTAGGGGGAACAGGAATTGAGTTCCTTAAGCTTGCAAACCAGTTTGTCTACAGAAAGTACGTTGACCTTACGCTGATTGAGGAGGTCTTAAGGCTAAAGGAGCTCATAAAGTCGAAGGTTGCAAGGAAAGGAGCAAAGATAGACCTGAAGCTCGGAAGGGGAGGGATAAGGGAGATTGAGTTCATCGTTCAGGCATTTCAGATAATCTACGGGGGAAAGAACAGGAGAATAAGGTCTATGCACACGATAAAGGCTCTTGAGAAGCTAAGGAAGTGGGGTTTCCTAACGGAGAAGGAGCACTACACCCTCCTTGATGCCTATACGTTCCTCAGGAGAGCTGAGCACATGCTACAGATAACGAACTTCAGGCAGACCCAGACATTTCACCCGGAAAGCGAAGAGGCTGAGGAGCTTGCAGCAAAGATGGGATTCAGGAGCAGGAGCGATTTCCTCTCCTCCCTTAAAGAGAGGATGGACAAGGTTAACCAGCTTTTCAACAGGTTTTTCCCGACAGGTGAGACAAAAACCATATCAACGATAACGGTCTCAGACCTTGAGAAGGAAGGGTTTAGAAAGCCCGAGGTTGTAAAGCACTTCCTTGAAAGCCTCCTGAACCTTAAAAACCTTACTCCGGATGAGAAGAACAGGATTGACGTGCTCGGAAGCAGGCTCATAGAGAGCATATCAGACCTGCCGAACGGGGAACAGGCCGTTAAGAACCTCCTCTCCTTCCTCGAAAGGGAGGAGGGAAAGGTCTTCTTCCTATCCCTTCTTCCGGAGCAGAACGCGGTAAAGGTTCTCCTGCAGCTACTCTCCCTGAAGGACTTCTTTATCAAGCGGTTCAGACAAACTCCCGAGGTTCTTGACTACATGCTCTCCCCCGAAGGGATAGAGATAGAAAGGAGCGAGGAGAGGGTAAGGGAAACGATAGAGAACCTTAAGAACCTGAAGCTGTCGAAAAACCTTGAGGAGTTAAGGGTTATCATAAGGAAGCTTTTGGGGCACGTGGGGACTGTTGGGTTTATGGATGAGCTAACGTGCATCACGGATGCGGTTGTCAGGAGCGTTTTCAGCTCGGAGGACTGGAAATTTTCCCTCTTCAGCGTCGGAAAGTATGGAAGCAGAGAGCTGAACGTCGGCTCAGACCTTGACCTCCTCCTCGTCGGAAGGTGCAGCGGGGAGATGGCAGTAAAATTCATAAACAGGTTGAAGGAGCTCGGATACGAAGTTGATACACGCCTGAGACCCTTCGGAGAAAAGGGAGAACTTGTCTTCACCGTTGAATACTTCACACAGTACACCAAAACCGTAGCAAGAACGTGGGAAAAGCTTGCCTACACGCGGTTCCGGTTCATAGCGGGAGATGAGGAAACGGGAAATCTCATGGAGAAGGCCGTCAACAATTTCCTCTTCAGGGAACCCCTCAACCTTCAGGTGCTTGGGGAGATACTGGCGATGAGGGAAAGGCTTGAAAGGGAGCTTTCGAAGGGGGAGGACGACGTCAAGTACGCAGAAGGGGGAATAGTTGACCTTGAGTTTATAGGTTATACTTACCAGCTGATGAGGAAAGTTAAACTCGGGAACACTTACAGGGCAATCCTGAAGCTCTCAGAGGAAAACCCCCGGTTCTCGGAGCTTATGCACCTCTACACGACGTTAAGGGAAGCTGATACGGAGAAAAGGCTTTACGGGGAGCT
>CAZIVU010000049.1:0-6047 GCA_964542865.1 uncultured bacterium
GAGCTTATAACTGTTCCAAGGAGCAATTTCCTTTCAATACTTGCAAATGTCAGGGGGTATAACGGTGATATGAACCGAAAGTTTGCAGGTTTATCGAAGAGAGATCCGGATTACAGGTATGTGGAGGCTTTGAAACAGCTCATAAGGGAAACGAAACCGGACGTTGTGCTGTCGCTACACGATGGGTTTGGCTTCCACGTACTGAACAGGAGGTTCTGGGGGGAATGTATAGTCATAGACAGTAAATATTACAACGGTTATAACCTGTGGAAGGTTGCAAGTTGCGTCAGCTCTCAGGTGAACAGGAGAATAAGCAATCCCCGGTGGAAAATACCGGTTTTCAATACGGATACGTTTGCAAGGAACACGAAACACCCCGAGCAGAGGAAGTCTCTTACCTACTTTTGCTTGAAAGAGTGTAAAGTGCCGGCTTTCTGCCTTGAGGTGTCGAAACAGCTTCCCGATCTCTCAAAAAAGGTTTCAATTCACCTGAAGATGTTGAGGGAGTTTTTCCGGATATTCGGTGTTGAAACAGAGCCGGACATCGACACAATCATAAGTGAGATGGCTTCTGCCCGGGATGAGGGAAGTATCTACTCGGTACACATGAGCATAAACGGAAGGAACCTTGTGTTAACTTCCGGGAGGACTATAGCAGTTCCCTCAAGGAGTGAAATAACGGTTCACTCAGTGAACGGCGAGGGTGGAGTGAACGTAATTCCCTCATCTGTTAATCTTAACTGGAGAAGATTCAGGATAAGGAGGAACGCTGTTCTTAAGGTGAAGAACGATTTTAGGGAAATTTTCAGGATAAAGTTTCTCATAACGTAAAATTCAGGATAGGGAGGTTGTGGGATGCAGGAGTACGACGTAGTTATTGTCGGGGCAGGGGGAGCAGGACTCTACGCTGCGCTTGTGACGAGCAGCAGGAAAAACCTCAAGGTTGCAGTAGTCTCAAAGGTCTTTCCGACGAGGTCTCACACGGGAGCGGCACAGGGAGGCATAAACGCGGCTCTTTCGAACGTTGCCGACGACTCCGTTGAAAGGCACACCTACGACACAGTTAAGGGTTCAGATTTCCTCGCAGATCAGGATGCCGTTGAGCTCATGTGCAGCACCGCTCCAAAGATTATAAGGGAGATGGAGCACATGGGGCTCCCATTCTCAAGGCTCGAAAACGGGAAAATCGCTCAGAGGCCTTTCGGAGGGGCATCATTCCCAAGGACATGCTATGCTGCTGATAAGACCGGGCACGTGATGCTCCAAACCCTCTACGAGCAGTGCTTGAGAAACAGCGTAACGTTTCTCGATGAATGGTTCGCCCTCTCCATAATCCACAACGGGCAGAGGGTTTCGGGGATCGTTGCCGTAGACCTTAAAACCGGGAAGCTTGATACCCTGAGGGCAAAGGCTGTAATACTTGCAACGGGAGGACATGGGAGGATTTACTGGAGCAGGACTTCAAACGCACTCGGAAACACGGGCGACGGTCCCGCAATGGCACTGAGAGCAGGTGTACCTCTCAAGGATATGGAGTTTGTTCAGTTTCACCCGACAGGTTTGAGGAGAACGGGAATTTTGGTGACGGAGGGAGCAAGGGGAGAGGGAGGATACCTGATAAACAGTAAAGGCGAGAGGTTCATGAAGAGGTACGCTCCTGAGAAGATGGAGCTTGCCCCGAGGGATATGGTTGCAAGGGCAATTGAGACGGAAATCAAGGAGGGGCGAGGAATAACCGACTCGGAGGGGAATCAGTTTGTTTACCTTGATCTGAGGCATTTAGGAAGGAAGAAGATCCTTGAAAGGCTTCCACAGATCAGGGAGCTTGCTATAGACTTTGAGGATGTTGACCCTATTGATGAACCCATACCTGTAAGGCCAACTGCTCACTACTCGATGGGAGGGATTGACGTTGATATGAACGGAAGAACAGAAATTGAAGGCCTTTACGCTGCGGGTGAGTGTTCCTGCGTTTCCGTTCACGGTGCAAACAGGCTTGGTGGTAACTCGTTACTTGAGATTGTTGTATTCGGAAAGATATCCGGGGAGCACGCTGCAGAGTATGTATCAGGTGTTGACTTCTTGCCCGTTTCAGATTCGGCGGAAAGGGAGCAGGAGGAGAGGTTAAAAGCCCTTTATGAGGGGAGCGGGAAGGAGAACCTTGCCGACTTGAGAAACGAGCTGAGCAACGTGATGACGAAAGGTGTCGGGATATTCAGGGATGAATCGGGAATCTCTCAGGCTCTCGAGAAGGTAAGGGAGCTTAAGGAGAGGGCGAAAGGGCTAAGGGTTTCAGATACTTCAAGCGTTTTCAATACGAACCTTCAGCAAACGCTTGAGTTCCTTAACCTCCTTGAAATCTCAGAGGTTATTGCACTCGGAGCCCTTGAAAGAAGGGAGTCGAGGGGAGCCCATTACAGAACAGACTACCCGAAGAGGGATGATGAGAACTTCCTAAAACACACCGTTGTGAGGAGGGAGAACGGAGAGCTCAAGCTTTCCTACAAGGGCGTGAAGATTACAAGGTACCAGCCCGAGGAGAGAAAGTACTAATCTGGGGAGGACGGTATGGAGTCTAAGACAGTCAGGTTCAGAGTTTTCAGGTTCAACCCTGAAAAGGATAGCAAGGGTTACTTTCAGGAGTTTACTGTCGACGCTGTAAAAGGCATGACCCTTCTTGAAGCGCTCTTTGTGATAAAGGACAGGTTTGATCCCACCCTTTCATTCAGGGCTTACTGCAGAAGTGCCATCTGCGGTTCCTGTGCTGTAAGGGTAAACGGCCATCCAAAGCTTGCATGCAAGACGCAGGTCCTTAACGAAGTTAAGAGGTTCCAGACAGATACTTTAACGATTGAGCCCATTGAAAACCAACCGATTATAAGGGACCTTATTGTTGACTGGAATCCGGCAATAGATAAGATGAAAGCTCTAAACCCATACCTGATACCCGATAGGAATGTTGTTCCGGAAAGCCCCAATGAGGAGTCGAGGGTTTCCCCCGAACAGTTTCATGAGTTTGACAGCTTTACAGACTGTATACTCTGCACAGCCTGTTATTCGGTGTGCACCGCTGCAACTCTTGATGAGAATTACGCCGGCCCTTTCGAGCTCGGAAAGCTCTTCAGGTTTGCTGCCGACCCGAGGGATGCGCTGAAAGGCGAGAGGTCAAAGATAGGCTATGCCTACAATATGTGGAACTGCGTAAGGTGCGAAAGGTGTGCAGATGTCTGCCCCAAGGGGGTGTCCCCCGTTACGGGTGTTATGAAATTGAGGGGGATGTCAATATCGGTCGGCCTCAGGAACAATCCCGGGGCAAGGCACGTGTTCGCTTTCTATAAATCCCTCATGGACTCCGGATTGCTGAACGAAGTCCTTCTTCCCATCAGAACTAAAGGGATAAAGGCGATTTTTGAGCAGCTTCCGCTTGGTATCAAGCTGATGTTAAAGGGGAAGGTTCACTCCCCGTTCCAGAAGCCGATAAAGGAGCATGAGAGCCTTGTGAAGGTTATGAAAGCTTCTCTGGAGGTGGAATGATGGCAGCTTATGTCCTGTTTCCCGGGTGTGCAGCTAAAGGTGTAACAAAGGAGCTCTACGAATCAACAACGGCGGTTATAGAGGAGCTTGGACTTGACATAAGGGAGCTTGAAAGTTTCAGCTGCTGTGGAGCCGGAGTCCTGGAAGAGATAAAGGATGTTATGGATGTAGCAGTTAATGCAAGGAACATAGCTCTTGCTGAAAGGGAGGGCAAAGATATTGTAACTATATGTAGCACTTGTCTTTTAGTCCTCAGAACCGCCAAGTACTACCTTGATAATGACGATTTTATGCGTGAAAAGGTTAACAGGGTTCTCTCTCAAGCCGGACTTGAGTACAGGGGGACATCGGATATAAAGCTCTTCCACTGGGTTCTCCTTGATGAACTCGGGGAAGGCGGCATAAGGGAGAAGGTTAAAAATCCCCTGAGCGGGTTGAAGGTTTACCCCTACTACGGTTGCCATACACTGAGGCCGAGGAAGATTCTTGGCTACGATGACCCGGAAAACCCTCAGTCCCTTGAAAGGATAATATCCGCACTTGGAGCAGAACCTGTAAGTGGGCAGAGGAAGATTCAGTGTTGCGGATTCCACGCCTACTGGCCTGCCCCGAAAATGTCAATGAAACTAACTGGAATGAACCTTAAGGAAGCCCATGAGCTTTCGGCAGACTGCGTTGTTACCCCGTGTCCGCTTTGCCACGTAAACCTCGATGCAAACCAGAAACACGCGGTCAGATCTATAGAGGAGGATTTTGAAATTCCCGTTCTTCACCTTCCACAGCTTGTCGGCCTTGCACTTGGCATAGAGCCGAAGAGGCTCGGCCTTCAGAGGAACGTCGTATCAACTTCCTCCCTTGTTTAGCATCCTATCTGCCCCTCTCCTGAGGGGCAGTCAATAGAAATGGTTACTGATTAAACCCGCTTAAGTGTTGTGGTAAAATCAACTTCCAATTCAATTTCACGGAGGAAGGATGCTCAACTTTGACATAGTTATCGTTGGAGGAGGGGGAGCAGGGCTATACGCAGCTCTCTGGGCGGCGGAGAACACGATACTTGATGTTGCGGTTATAACAAAGGTTTATCCGACCCGTTCCCATACGGGAGCCGCAGAGGGGGGAATAAATGCGGTTCTGACGGACGTTGCAGGCGATTCGCCCGAGGTTCACACCTACGATACGGTGAGGGGCTCGGACTTCTTGGCCGATCAGGATGCCGTTGAGCTTATGTGCAGGTCAGCCTACGCTGTGATCTACGACATAGCCCACAGGGGGGTTCCTTTCTCAAGGAGGGAGAACGGGAAGATCGCTCAGAGGCCTTTCGGAGGGGCATCTTTCCCGAGAACCTGCTATGCCGCCGATAAAACGGGCTTTTACATACTTCAGACGCTCTACGAACAGTGCCTCAAGCAGGGGGTCAAGTTCTTCAATGAGTGGTTTCTCCTTTCCCTCATCCACAACGGGGAGAGGATTCAGGGGATAACTGCATGGGATATCAGGAACGGAGGCGTTCACCTGATAAAGACAAAGGCGGTGATACTTGCAACGGGAGGACATGCAAGGGTTTACTGGAACAGGAGCTCAAACGCTCTCGGGAATACCGGGGATGGAAGTGCGGCAGCTCTGAGAGCTGGAATACCCTTAAAGGATATGGAGTTTATCCAGTTTCACCCGACAGGGCTTTACAGAACGGGCATACTCGTAACGGAGGGAGCGAGGGGAGAGGGTGGATACCTCATAAACAGGAACGGCGAAAGGTTCATGAAGAGGTACGCTCCCGAAAGGATGGAGCTTGCTCCGAGGGACATCGTTGCAAGGGCTATAGAGACCGAGATAAGGGAGGGAAGGGGATGTGGGGAGAACGGGGATTACATCTGCCTTGACCTGAGACACCTCGGGGAGAGGAAGATAAACGAGAGGCTTCCCCAGACGAGGGAGCACTCAATCATCTATGAGGGTGTTGACCCCGTTAAGGAGCCGCTGAGAATTGCTCCAACTGCGCACTACTCGATGGGAGGCGTTGATACGAACAAGCTCGGGGAGACGATGATTAAGGGCCTTTACGCTGCGGGGGAGACTGCTTGCATATCCGTTCACGGTGCAAACAGGCTTGGGGGGAACTCTCTCCTTGACATTCTGGTGTTTGGGAAGCTTACAGCACTTCAGGCTGTTGACTACGCGGAGGAGGCTCCGGAGGTAAATCCTCCAGAATCCGTGGAGAAGGATGAGGAGGAGAGGATACTTGGGTTCCTTTCAAGGGACGGGAAGGAGAAGCTTTCGGACCTGAGGAGGGAGCTCGGGGATGTGATGCTGAAGAAAGTCGGCGTCTTCAAGGATGAAACCTCACTGAAGGAGGCAATCGAGAAGATCAGGGAGATAAAGGAGAGGGCGAAACACGTGAAGCTTGAGGATTCTGCCAAGCGGTTCAACACCAACCTCATAAGCCTCCTTGAGTTCTTCAACCTTATCGAGCTTGCAGAGCCGATAGCCGTTGCAGCGCTTGAAAGGAGGGAGTC
>CAZIVU010000049.1:6147-8247 GCA_964542865.1 uncultured bacterium
TTTGAGGTTCCCGTTGAGGGGACACTCCTTGATGCCCTCCTTTATATAAAGGACAACCTTGACTCAACCCTCTCATTCAGGGCTTTTTGCAGGAGTGAGGTTTGCGGCTCCTGTGCCGTTAAAGTTAACGGAAAGACGAAGCTTGCCTGCAAGACAACGATGAGGGAGATTGCAGAGAGCTGGAAGGGGGAAAGGGTAAAGGTTGAGCCGATAAACCACTTGAAGGTTATAAGGGATTTGGTTGTTGACATAGACCCGGCCATTGAGAAGATGAAGAAACTTCTCCCGTGGCTCATTCCTGACCCGAGGGTTGTCCCTCAGGACTACTCCCACGAGAGCATAATCTACCCTAAGGAGATGAAAGCTTATGAAAGGCAGATTCACTGCATGCTCTGTCTTTCCTGCTACAGCGAGTGTGAAGCTGTAAAGGACAATGAGAGGTATTTGGGTCCCTTCTCGTTCAGCAGGGCTTACAGGTTTCAGGTTGACAGGAGAGATGAGGAGAAGGCAAAGAACAAAAGGATAAGGTTTGCCATAGCGGGAAAGATATGGTCCTGCGTCCAGTGTCAGAAGTGCCTCTACGTATGCCCCAAGTACTTAAGGCCTGCTGAGGACATTCAGGCGATAAGGGGCAAGTCCATAAGGAGAGGTTACAGGGAGAAGCCGGGGGCAAAGAAGCTGAGGCACTACGTTGACTGGATATACGCAACGGGGCAGATAAACAGGCTCTACCTTCCTGAGGAGGTTTACGGAGATACGGAGGCGAAGGAGAAGCTGACAAAGATGTACGAGGCAAAGGGGGTTTCTGTCTGGAGGGTCCCAAAGCCGGTGAAAGGGCTTCTGAAGTTCAGGGACATCTACCTTGAAGTCCTCTCAAGGGGTGAGAAATCTCTCAGCATAGACTACTCACATGCGAGGTGGATAGACAGAAAGGTGAGCGAGGTCTTCGATGCAGATATATGCACGAAGGTTGATGCCGCACATGAGAGAGGGGAAGCAAAAGGGCTGATAGGGAAGCTCAAATCACTGCTTGGAGGCGAGAATGGATAAGGTCGGCTTCTATCAGGGGTGCTGCTTTCAGGGTCAGGATGCCCACATGTTTGAGACGATGAAGAAGACATTCGGAATTCTTGGCATAGATGTTGAGCTCCTTGAGGAAACCACCTGCTGCGGGGGAAATACGATAGAGGAGGAGAGCAGGGAACTCTCCTACGCGATAAATGCAAGGAACATAGCCCTTGCTGAGAGGAGGGGGCTTGACCTCCTTGTCAGCTGCAATACGTGTTACATGGTCATTGCGAAGGCAAAGCTCGCCATTGACTCAGACAGTGAGCTGAAGGGGAGGATAAACGAACTCCTTAAGGAGGAAGGGCTCGAGTATACGGGAAGGGTGAAAATCTGGCACATAGTGGACTTCTTAAGAGACGAGGTTGGCATCGAGAAGATAAGGAAGAAGGTAAAGAACCCGCTGAAGCACATAAGGGTTGCAAGCTACTACGGTTGCCACATACTCTACCCCAAGGAGATAGCCATTGATGACAGCAACAACCCCAAGTCCCTTGAGGCGATACTTGAAGCCTTAGGGGTTGAAGTTGTAAGGGATTACGGGGAGAGGGATACCTGCTGCGGGTACCACGCATTCTACACGGATAAGACGATATCCCTCAAGAAGGTCAACAGGATCCTTTCAAGCGCAAAGTCAAAGGGCGTTGATGCGGTGGTGACGCCTTGTCCCCTGTGCTTTAAAGCCTTTGACATATACCAGCTTCAGCTTGAGGAGATGCCGGGGCTCCCCGTACTCTACCTTCCGGAGCTTATGGCGTACGCATTCGGGCTGAGCAGGGATGAATCGGGAATTTCCCATCACCTCGTCGAGTTCAAGAAGTAGCTTTTAGTATTACCAGGTTTGCAACTTGGCTCCACCGAGAAGGAGAATGCTAAGGGTCTTATAGATTCTCACAATGAGAATGTGATAAGATAGTTCCTGAAAATCAGTTCTGAGGGAATGATAGTAATGGTAACAGGTTTTCCACCGCTTTGGGATCTAATATCTAACACACTTAGGAATACATTTGAAACGGAGTTTAATAAACTCATAGA
>CAZIVU010000050.1:0-8064 GCA_964542865.1 uncultured bacterium
TTGAGACACAGCGCAGCTCACATTCTTGCCAAGGCTGTGAAGAGGATTTTCGGGTCTGAAAGGGTAAAGCTGGGGATTGGACCTGCAATTGAGAACGGTTTTTACTACGATTTTGACCTCCCGGAGGCCATTTCCGATGAGGAGCTTCCCGAGATCGAGAAGGAGATGGAGAAAATCGTAAAGGACTGTGAACCGTTCAAGAGGGAGGAGATTTCAAGGGAAAGGGCACTTGAGCTTTTCTCCGAAGAACCATACAAGCTTGAGATAATAGATGAGATTCCGGAAGGAGAGAGCATAACTATCTACTGGTTGGGAGAGGATTTCTACGACCTGTGCAGGGGTCCCCACGTTGAGAACAGCTCTCAGGTTAAGGTTTTCAAGCTCCTCTCAACGTCGGGTGCGTACTGGAGGGGAGACCCTAACAGGAAGATGCTTCAGAGGGTTTACGGGACTGCTTTCTGGAAGAGGTCAGAGCTTGAGGAGTACCTGAAAAGGGTTGAGGAGGCAAAGAAAAGGGATCACAGGGTTTTGGGGAAGCAGCTTGACCTTTTCAGCATCCAGAAGGATGCAGGTCCTGGTCTTGTCTTCTGGCACCCAAAAGGTTCAGTAATAAGGAAGGAGATAGAGAGGTGGACAGAAGAGGAGCATGAGAAGAGGGGGTATGAGAGAATATACACCCCCCACATCATGAAGGCGGGACTATGGAAAACCTCCGGTCACTACGATTTTTACAGGGAGCACATGTTCTTCCTTGACGTTGAGGGTGAGGAGTATGCGGTAAAGCCGATGAACTGTCCGGGCCACATACTCATATACAAGTCAAAGCCAAGGTCTTACAGGGACCTTCCCCTCAGGTTCTTTGAGTTCGGAACGGTTTACAGGTATGAGGAGTCCGGTTCCCTTCATGGCCTCCTGAGGGTGAGGGGTTTCACACAGGATGACGGGCATATATTCTGTGAGCCAAGTCAGTTGAAGTCCGAGATTCAGGGTGTTATAGATTACGTCATGGAGCTCCTCTCAACGTTTAATCTTGACTACGTGATAAACATCGGGACAAGGCCGGAGAAGTCCATAGGGACTGATGAGCAGTGGGAACACGCAACGCAGTCCCTCATTGAGGCTTTAAGGGAAAAGGGTTTTGATTACACGGTTGTTGAGGGAGATGGGGCGTTCTACGGGCCGAAGATTGACATTGCAGTTCTTGATGCTATCGGAAGGAAGTGGGACGGCCCGACAATTCAGGTTGACTTCAACCTTCCTGAAAGGTTTGACATCTACTACGTTGACAGGGACGGGGAGAGGAAAAGACCCGTTATGGTTCACAGGGCTATAATGGGAAGTTTGGAGCGGTTCATAGGGCTTCTCATAGAGCATTACGCCGGGCTATTCCCCCTCTGGCTTTCGCCGGTTCAGGTTGTGGTAATTCCCGTTAGCGACAGGTTCATTGACTACGGGCGCCGGGTATTTGACATCCTTAAAAAGTCCGGGCTGAGGGTCGATATAGATACGGAGGACGCAAAGCTGGGGTATAAGATAAGGAAGGCCGAGCTTGAGAAGGTTCCTTACATGGTAATTGTCGGCAGTAAAGAGGTTGAAACGGATACGGTTTCGGTCAGGTCTAAGAGGGATGGAGACCTCGGACAGATGGGTATTTTTGAGCTTGTTGAGAAGTTAAAGGATGAGATTGAGAAAAAAATTTGAAGGAGGGAGCCATTAGCAGGCAGGAGAAGGTAAGAGTTAACGAGGAGATAAGGGCAAGGGAGGTCCTTGTAATCGACAGCGACGGGAAAAAGCTTGGAGTTATGTCTTCCTTTAAAGCCCTTAACATTGCAAGGGAGAAGGGGCTTGACCTTGTTGAGGTTGCCCCAAACGCCAAGCCCCCCGTTTGCAGGATTATGGACTACGGGAAGTACAAGTATCAGCAGCAGAAGAAGGCTCAGGAAGCAAAGAGGAAGCAGAAGCAGGTTGAGGTCAAAACGGTCAAGGTAAGGCCGAGAACGGACGAGCATGACCTCAACGTGAGGATAAAGCAGGCAAGGCAGTTCCTTGAGAAGGGGAACAAGGTAAAGGTTGTTGTCATGTTCAGAGGAAGGGAACAGGCCCACGTTGATATTGGAAGGATGCAGATGGACAGGATATTCAAGGCCGTCGAGGATATTGCTCAGGTTGAGAAGCAGCCGGTGAAGCAGGGAAGGGATATGATAATGATCCTTGCCCCGAAGAAGTCTTAGGTTGAATTTGGCCTTTCAAGTTATATAATTACCCCTGTTTATCTTAAGGAAGGAGGCTTTTGTTATGCCGAAGATAAAGACGAGAAGGTCTGCTTCAAAGAGGGTGAAGATTACTGCAACGGGAAAGGTGAAGCACTGGCACCCGAACAAGAGCCACATCCTCACGAAGAAGAGCAGGAAGAGGAAGAGGAGGCTCAGGAAGGCCGGCTACCTTTCCGGTGCTCAGGCTGAAAACTTCAAACAGCTTGTACTTTACAGGTGATGCGAAGGGGCTGAAAGCGTTTAGCTGCCCCAAGCTCACAGAAGGAGGAAAGATATGAGGGTAAAAGCGAGCAGGAGAAGGTACAGGAGAAAGAAGCTGAAGAGGCTGACGAAGGGCTACTTTGGGGCAAAGCACAAGCTCTTCAGGACCATGAAGATTCAGGTCATGAAATCCCTCTTCTACGCTTACAGGCACAGGAGGGAGAGGAAAAGGGAGTTCAGAAGGCTCTGGATAACGAGGATAAACGCTGCTGTGAGAAAGTTCGGGCTTAACTACAGCACGTTTATGAACGGCCTGAAGAGGGCAGGAGTTGAGCTTGACAGGAAAGTCCTTGCCGACATAGCTGTTAGGGATCCTGAGGCTTTCAAAGCAATAGTTGAAAGGGCAAGGGCATCCCTTTAGCCCCGGAGCAACTATGGATCTTAAGTCAATCGAGAGGGAAGCCAGGGAGAGAATATCAAAGGCGAAGACAAGCAGGGAGCTTGAGAGCTTAAGGGTTGAGTTCTTGGGGAGGAAGGGGAAGCTGACCCTCCTCCTTAAATCCATCTCCTCCATGCCGAAGGAGAAGAGAAGGGACTTTGGGAGGGAGTGCAACAGGTTAAAGAACCTCATTGAGGAGCTCCTCAATGAGAGGATGGCATCGGTAAAGGAGGAGGAGGAGAGGGAAAGGTTAAGGAAGGAGTTTATAGACGTAACCCTTCCCGGAAGGAACGATGAGGTGGGTTCTCTCCACCCCATCACGAGGACGTTAAGGGAGATAGTCAACATATTCACGGCAATGGGTTTTGCCGTTGCCGAAGGTCCTGAGATAGAGACAGATTTTTACAACTTTGAAGCCCTCAACATGCCAAAGGGTCACCCTGCAAGGGAGATGCAGGATACCTTCTACATAACCGAGGATGTTGTTTTGAGAACCCATACCTCCCCGGTTCAGGTGAGGGTTATGATGAAACACTCCCCTCCCATTCAGGTCATAGCTCCCGGGAAGGTCTACAGGAAGGATGCGGACATAACCCACACTCCCATGTTCCATCAGGTTGAGGGTTTGATGGTTGACAGCAGCGTGACCTTTTCAGACCTGAAAGGTGTCCTTGAGATATTCCTCAGGAAGGTTTTCGGGAAGGATACCAGAGTAAGGTTCAGGCCGAGCTTCTTCCCCTTTACGGAGCCCAGCGCCGAGGTTGATATCGGGTGTGTTATTTGTGGTGGAAAGGGCTGCAAGGTGTGCAAGGGAACGGGCTGGCTTGAGATACTCGGCTGCGGAATGGTTGACCCCGAGGTCTTCAAGCACGTTGGTATAAACCCGGAAATCTATCAGGGCTTTGCCTTCGGGATGGGCATTGAGAGGATAGCTATGCTCAAGTACGGGATCGATGATTTGAGGCTTTTCTTCGACAACGACTACAGATTCCTGCAGCAGTTCAGGGGAATTTAGATGAGGATAACCTATAACTGGCTTAAGGAGTTTATAGACTTGGAGGCTTCCCCGGAGGAGGTTGCTCAGACGCTTACCGACCTTGGAATTGAGGTTAACTCGCTGAGGAATGCCTCCGAGGGCATTGAAAAGGTTGTGGTCGGAAGGGTGGAGGAGGTCTCAAAGCATCCCAACGCTGACAGGCTTAAGATATGCCTCGTAAACGTCGGTGATTCAACCGTCCAGATAGTAACGGGGGCGGATAACGTCTATGAGGGAGCAAAGGTTCCCGTTGCGCTTGTCGGGGCAAGGCTTCCCGGAGGAATAAGGATAAAGAAGTCAAGGTTAAGGGGCGCCGATTCCTTCGGGATGATATGCTCAGAAGAGGAGCTGGGCCTTGCCGAGAAGTCTCAGGGGATAATGGTTCTCCCCGAGAACGTTGAGGTCGGGAGGGATATAGTTGATCTCCTCTCCCTGAACGACTGGGTTATTGACTACGAGATAACGACAAACAGGCCCGATGCCCTTAGCGTTCTTGGCATTGCAAGGGAGCTCAGGGCTTTCTACGGCCTTCCCATCAGGGCTCCTGAACTGACAGTCAGGGAGGGAGACTTCAGGGCTGAAGATATCGCCTCCCTCAGGGTTCTTGAGCCGTCAGCCTGTCCGAGATACGACGGATTTGTCATAAGGGGAATCTCAAACGTTGAATCCCCCCTGTGGCTGAAGGTGAGGCTCATGCTTGTCGGTTTGAGGCCCATAAACGCCGTTGTTGACGTTACGAACTACGTGATGTATGAGCTCGGACAGCCCCTCCATGCCTTTGACCTTGAAAAGCTGAGCGGCTCCGAGGTCGTTGTGAGGAGGGCAAAGAGTGGGGAGGAGATACTGACGCTTGACGGGGTTGAGAGGAAGCTGACCGAGGATGACCTTGTGATAGCGGATTCGCAGAAGCCCGTTGCCATTGCGGGGATTATAGGGGGAGAGGAGAGCGGCGTCGATTTTCAGACCGAGACCGTTTTCCTCGAGAGCGCCCACTTTGACCCGATGACGGTGAGGAGAACGTCAAAGAGGCTTGGAATATCGACGGATTCTTCCTACAGGTTTGAGAGGGGAGCCGATATAGAGGCAACGGAGATTGCGGCGAAGAGGGCTGTTCACATGATACAGTCCATCTGCGGGGGAGATGCGGGTGTAGGAAAGCTTGAGTTCTACGAAAAGCCCTATACTCCAAAAGTTATAGCTTTCTCCCCCGAGAAGGTAAGGAAGATCGTTGGAGTGGATATTCCGCCGAGGAGGTCATCGGAGATCCTGTCTCTCCTCGGATTTCCCGTCAGAAAGGAGACGGACTACCTGATAGTTAAGGTTCCGTCGTGGAGGCGCTACGACGTCTCAAGGGAGATTGACCTCATCGAGGAGGTGGTCAGGGTTTTCGGGATGAAGAACGTTGTCAGCTCCTACCCGATGATGCACTCCAAGGTTGATAGGGATTTCCGCTACAGGCTCATCGAAGACCTTAAGCTCTTCCTTGAAAGCTTAGGACTTTCGGAGGTTATAAGCTACAGCTTTGTAAGCAGGAAGCTCTACGAAACCTTCGGGCTTGACTTTGACTCCCTCGTGAAGATCTCAAACCCCCTCTCCGAAGAGTGGGTCGGTATGAGGGACAGGGTATTCCCGAGCCTTGTTAACGTTGCCGTCAGGAACGTGAAGAGACAGGTGAGGGATTTGAAGCTTTTTGAGGTATCAAACGTCTTCATAAACAGGGGGAAGGAGCTTCCGGAGGAGAGGTTAACCCTCTGCGTTCTCCTTACAGGAGAGTTAAAGGGGGATGTGGTCGGGTACAGGGGTTGCGATTTTTACGATATCAAGGGAATATCGGAAAGGTTCCTCAAGCAGCTTAGGCTCAAAGGGAAGTATGAAAGGTCTGAACTCGGGTTCCTCCATCCGGGGCAGTCGGCCGACATCCTCGTCTCCGGAAGGAGAATCGGGTTTTTGGGGAAGCTTCATCCATCCGTATGCGAAAAGCTCGAGATCGGACAGGATGTGCTGATAATGGAGGTTGACCTTGAATCTGCTGTTGAGCTCTCCTCCGGTGTAAAGGTCTCCTTTGAGAAGCTTCCAAAATACCCTCCCGTTATGAGGGATATCTCACTCATCTGCGATGAGTCCCTTCCCGTTTCAAGGGTTGAGGAGACGATAAGGGAGGCGGGCGGCAAGTACCTTGAAAAGGTTGAGCTTTTTGACGTTTACAGGGGCAGGGGAGTTCCTGAAGGTAAGAAGAGCCTTTCATTTGCCCTCTCCTTCAGGTCAAAGGAGAGGACACTTTCGGATGAGGAGGTGACAGGAGTTCTAAATGGTATAATAAAAGCACTTGCTAAAATCGGTGTAAACTTGAGGGCATAAGAGGAAGAGAGTGACAAACCTGCCGAACACTTTAGAGGTAACGATTTCGGGAAGGAAGTTTAGCATAAGGACTGACAAGGATACGGACTATGTGAAGTCCCTTGCCTCAAGGATTGAATCCATAGTTGAGAAGATCAAGTCGGGAAATAGCAGGGTAACGTTTGAGAAAGCTCTTCTTATAACCTGCTTCTACCTCCTTGATGAGAATGAGAACCTCAAGGAGCAGATAAAGGATCTCGGCTATGAGATAAAGAGGCTTGAGGAAGGTGCAAAGATACTCATAAACTCGAAGAAGGCCCTTCCTTAGCTCTTCCCTTATGCCCCAACCGGGGTAGAAGTTGAAAGAAGCAATAAGGCACAGCATAGGCAGCAAGAGGCTCCTTTTAGAAAAAGGTGAAGTTGAAAAGCTGAGCAGGATAATCTCTGAGAAAGCCTTTTCGCTCATTGAGGGGAAAGGTTTTAACTCCTTTATGCTTTACTATCCCTACAGGAACGAAGTATCCCTGATCCACCTCTTCAAGCTCATCAGGAGCTCAGGGGGGAGAACCTTTTTCCCGAAGGTTGTCGGAAATGACCTGATGCCTGTTGAGGTCTTTGACCTTAATGAGCTTGTACCCGGTTTCATGTCAATCCCTGAGCCGCCTTTCAACCCCGATAGGGTATCCAGAAAGGTTGACGTTGTGTTTGTCCCGGGAATTGCCTTTGACCTATCTTTCTGCAGGTTGGGTTATGGGGGAGGGTACTACGACAGGTTTCTTGAAAGGGTGGATGCACTTAAAGTTGGAGTTTGCTTTGACTTTCAGATAGTTGAAAAGCTTCCCTGTGAGCCTTTTGATGTTCGCATGGATGTCTTAATTTCGGAAAAAAGGAAGATAAGGAGGAGATGATGGAGCTGATAATAGTTGCTGTTCTTGCCATCCTTGCAGGTCTGGCAGCGGGCTTCCTCATAGGTGTAAGGAAGGAGAAGGTTGATGTTGAGAACCTCAAGGAGAAGCTGAGAAAGGAAGCTGAGGAGGAGGCTAAGAGGATAGTCAGGAGGGCTGAGGATGAGGCTGAGGCTATCAGGAGAAAGGCGAATATGCTTCTTAAGGAGGCAGAGGAGAAGGTCGATGCGGTAAGGAGGGAGGCTCTCGTCCGTGCAAAGGAGGAGCTTCAATCTGAAAGGTCAAAGCTTGATGAGGAGATAAGGGAGAAGAGGAAAGAGCTTCAGGAGTTTGAGAAGAGGCTCCTTAAGAGAGAGGAGTACATAGATAAGAAAGAGTCAACGCTTGACAGGAGGGAGGAGAACCTTGACAGAAGGTCGGAGTTCCTTGAGAAGTTGGAAAAGGAGCTTGAGGATAAGAGGGAGGAGCTCGGAAAGCTTGAGGCTGAGCTCCTTGAGAAGGATATGAGGCTCTCACAGATGCTTGAGGAAGAGATCAAAAAGCTTGAATCGATAGCGGGCATGACGAGGGAGCAGGCTAAAGAGGAGCTGTTGAAGAGGATGGAGGAGGAGGCAAGGAAAGACCTTGCCGTCAGGTTTAAGAGGATTGAGGAGGAGTTTGAATCCAAGTCCGAAAGGAGGGCGAGGAAGATACTGACAACAGCCATGCAGAGGCTTGCATCTGAGCAGGTTGCCGAAACAACGGTCTCCGTTGTTGACCTTCCCAACAACGAGATGAAGGGAAGGATTATCGGAAGGGAGGGAAGGAACATAAGGGCGTTTGAGCTTGCAACGGGTGTTGACCTGATAATCGATGACACTCCCGAGGCGGTTA
>CAZIVU010000051.1:0-6051 GCA_964542865.1 uncultured bacterium
CAAGAGGCTTGAGTGAAGGAGTATCCTCGGAGAAAACCTTAAAATCCTCGGCTCTATCGCTTTCCTGTAGTACCTGAACTCACCTATAACGTAGTGTCCTGCGCCAGAAAGGTGCTTCCTTATCTGGTGCTTTCTCCCCGTCTCGATCCTGACCGAGACGTAGGTTGCAAACCCGTAACTCTCGATGGGTTCCACGTTCGTCACGGCATCCCTCCCGTCCACCTTTCCCCTGATCCTCAAAGTTCTGTCGATCTTCCCGTAAACCAGAACCCTGTAAACCTTCTTAACGCTCCTCCTCCTGAAGAGGTTCTTCATGAGCTCAAGGGTTTCCCTGTCCCTTGAAAGGAGCAGGACCCCCGTTGTTTGTCTGTCAAGCCTGTGAACCGCAAAGGCGCTTTTGAACCTTTTCCTCATAAGCGATTCTACGTCCGGAAAATCCCTGTTGGAGTTTATAAATGGAGGCTTGTTAACGGCAATCAGAAAATCATCCTCGTAGATGACCTTAACTTGAGGCTTTTCAAAGAGCATAGCCGGTATGGTTCCCTCTACAAGATCGCCCGGATTTACCGTTTTTGAGTGGAGGAGCTCCTTCCTCCCGTTAAGGCAGCAGAGCCCTTCATCAATTACCTTTCTTGAAGCCCTTTTTGAGATGCTGCAGTTCTCAGATATGGCTTCACTTAACCTCTGTTTTCTCTTTACCCTGAACGAGAAAATCCTGAAGCTCCTCGGCAATTTCATGCCTGAAAGCCGGCTACTGTGAGGAAATTCCCGAATATTCCCCTTCCAACCCTCTCATATTCCGGCTGAACGGCTTTGAAGTCGCTTAAGAGCTTATCCCTATCAAGCTTTGAGAGGTCAGGGTCCTCTTCTGCCCATACCTTCAGCATTTTCGGGGTAAGCTCAAAGTGACACTGGACGCCGTAAGCGTTTCTCCCCACCTTCACAACCTGATTTCTACAGAACTTCCCGGCTGCAAGAAGTTCCATCCCCCCTGAAAGCTCAACGGTTTCTCCGTGGAGCTGAAAAACCTTAAATGTTCTGCCAAGCCCCTTAAAGAGAGGGTCGTTCAAGCCTTCTTGCGTTAGCTCAACCGTGAAGAAGTTACCGTCGGGAGCCTTCAGCCCAACCTCCTTAACGGGACACCTGATAACCTTCCCTCCGCATGCTTTTACAAGGATCTGCATCCCGAGGCATATCCCAAGGTAGGGAATTCCTTTCTCAACTATCTCCTTTACCTTCTTCAGCTCCTCCAAGATCTTATCCGTCCTGTCATTTGCGCTGTCCGGCCCCCCGAGGATAACAACGGCGCCGAAGCTTCCCACATCGGGGAACCTCTCCCCCAAGCTAAGGTCGACAACCTCGAAACCTATTCCCCTTTCCTTAAGCTCAAGCTCAAGGAGGCCGGGTCCTTCACGGCTTATGTTCTTTACGATGAGGAGTTTCTTTTCCATGGAGGGAATTATACCAGCAAAGTCATATAATTTAGAGGAAGGTCTGGAGGAACAGTGTTCATAACGTTTGAAGGGATTGAAGGAAGCGGGAAAAGCACTCAGGCAAAGCTTCTCTACGAGTGGCTCATAGATAAGGGGTGCAGGGTTATACTGACAAGGGAGCCGGGAGGCACCAGGTCTGCAGAGGAGATACGGAGGTTTATCCTCGAGGATAGGGATGAGAGGTTTCCCCCGTTCGCAGAGCTCCTCCTCTACATGGCGGCAAGGAGCTTTCACGTTGAGAACCTGATAGAACCCTCACTGAAGGAGGGGCTTATAGTTATCTCGGACAGGTTCTCGGATGCAACGCTTGCCTATCAGGGGTACGGGAGGGGCATAGACAGGGAGCTGATCAAGAGCATCAACAGGTTTGCCACAAAGGGGATAGAGCCTGACATAACCTTCCTCATCGATGTTCCGGTGCCTGTTGGGATGTCAAGGCTTAGGGGCAAAAGGGACAGGATTGAAAGTGAGGATATGGCTTTTCATGAAAGGGTTAGGAAGGGCTACCTTGAGATAGCGGATGAGAGCGGAGAAAGGGTTAAGGTCATCGATGGGAGAGGGGAGGTTGAGGAGGTTTTCTCAAAAGTTCTGAGCTACGTTGAAGGTCTGGAGGACAGGTGCCGTTCGGCAAGGTAGTTGGCCACTCACAGCAGATATCGTTCATCAAGGAGCTTGTGAGGAAAGGGGGTTTCCCCCAGTCGTGCGCCTTCTCAGGACCTGAAGGGATCGGGAAGAGGCTCGTTGCTACCGAAACGGCAAAGCTCCTTACGGGAAGGGATGACCTTCTGAACGTGAGGTTTATCGGCACCGAATTACCCCCGAAGATTGACGATGTAAGGGAGGCAATCCTCTGGCTACGGGAAAGGCCGGTCGGCTCTCCGAGAAAGGTTCTTATTGTTGACAGGGTTGAGGAGGCAAGGACGGAAGCCTTGAACGCTCTTCTGAAGATCCTTGAGGAACCTCCAGACTACGCCTTCATAGTGCTCATAACGTCAAACATCAGCCTGCTTCCAAAAACGGTCGTCTCAAGGCTCAGGGTCTTCAGGTTTTCAAGGCTTACGGAGAAGAACGTTGAGTGCGTTCTTGAAAGGCTCGGGATTGAAGTTGACAGGAAGGTACTCAAGCTCTGCGGAGGAAGTGTCGGAAGGGCGGTCGCCATCCATGAAAGGAACATCGTTCCCCTGATTGAGGAGCTTTTGAAGCTCATAAGGTCCGGGAAGGGGATGGAAGGGATTGTTGACTTCTCCTCAAGGTTTTCAAAGCAGGAGGAGACCCTGCTCTTCATAGATGCCCTTGAATACCTCCTTTCGAAGAGGGACGTTGGCTCAAAGTGGTTCGAGCCCATCAGCAGGGCAAGGTTGTTTCTGAGGTCGAACGTAAAGCCGAGGGCAGTTATTGAGTGGCTGCTGATTACCGTTCTTCTTGGCGAAAAGTGTCCCTCATCCATTTGAGTATGAGGGAATCCATCCTTACAGCTTCACCGCCCCCGTCGAAACTGAACTTCATACCCGTTTCTGACTCTATGAACCTTCGGGAAAGCTCAACCATGAAACTGTGAACCTTGTCGCTCAAGAAGTAGGACGGAAAATCGACGATGAACTCCCTTAGCTTTTTGCAGATTTTCCCCTCCCTGCTTGAGGTGCTGACCGTAGCCACAACCTTTCCATCAAAATCGCTCCAGAACTTCAGGAAATCATCAATCAGCTCCTCATCAAGCCTGTCGACATCCTTGAAGATAACGATGTCGAAGGGAGAAAAGACCTCGGGGTCTATCTCATCGTCCTTCAGGTTTGCACACGGTATGACTATGAAGGACTTCTCATTGAGGTTGAACTCGGAGACGTTGAGAAACCTGTTCAGGACAAGCATCATGAGTGCTTCATCATCACCCCTCATTACCATCCTTCCGGTATCCCTTGCAAACCTCCTGAAGGAGAGGAGGAAGTAGCCAAAGTGTATATCTTCCGGGAAGAACCTTTCAACCTTGAACGGAAAGGAGGGAATTGAAACGGGCCTGAGGCTCCTCCTCAAGCCAATTCCGTAAAGGATGTCGTTTGCCTCAAATATGCAGTTGTTGGTAAACTCTATGGCTTTTCCGAGGTCCATCCCCGCCCTTTTGAGCCTGCTTATGAACGAGTATCCCCTCTCCCTGTCCCTGTCCATTATGAAGCTCAGAGCGGAGAACACCATGAAGGATATGAAGGCGAACTTCAACTTCCTTGAGCTGAGGCTTATCTTGAGGTCTTCGGGGGGAGCGTACATGGGGTTGAAGGTCTGGTGGGCGAGAACGTAGCCGTCAAACAGGAACTCAAACATCCCGAGCATCTTCTTAAGGTACGTTCCGTTTACATCAACGAGGTCTTTCCCGAAGTACGCCCTCTCAAGCATCCTCGTTATGAAGGAGTAGAAGTGCCTCGGGTCGGTGTAGTGCTTCTTCAAACTCTCATCCCCGTTTTTAAGGAGGAGCGTGGCTCCCGTTGTCTCCGTGGCAAGGAGGGAACTTCCCTCACTTCTCAGGTCCCTGAAGTTAAAGAGGGGTGAAAGCCTTTTGAAGAGAACCCCCTTCAGTATGTTGAACGCCTCGTAGTGCTTAAACTCGGAAAGCTGAGGGTTCGCCATTGAGACCTTCTTCTTGACGAAGTTCCCCGCTATCTCCTTTACCGTCTCAAATCCAAGCCTGACAACGGCAAGGTCTATGTCCTTTATCTTAACCTTTCCAGCCTTCTCAACCGAGTTCGCTATGTTCAGTATCTCCTCCTCAAGCTCGGGCAGCTCCTTGATGAAGACCTTGAACCTGTCAACGTTCGTGTTAGGGTCTGACAGCTCTGACATAAGGTTTACCACGGTTCTCGTCCTGTCGGAGGATTCAAATTCAAGGAGCTGTTCCTCCGTTATCCTCTTTACAGGTTCCACTTCAAATTCCCGGGGCTTGAGGAAAAGTCCCTCAAAGCTTTTCAGGTCTAAGGGCTCACTGAACCTCAGCCCGATGTTCTCCCCGTCCTCCCAGACTACCGCACACTCCCTCTCATCCCTTCCGATGCGGACCTTAACCAAGTCCTTCTCAAGGTTGCCCTGAAATCCTTTCCTTAACCTGATACCTCTGCTTGATATCTCAATAGCCTTTCCGAGCTCCGTTTCAAAGCCGGATACGGGATATCTGAGGTGCTCTCTCCTGTTCAGCGGCTTTTTCTCCTCGCCGCTTTCCTCCTTCTGCTTCCTCTTTTGGGCTTTCTTCCTGAAGAACTCAAACGCCACGCCAAGCTCCTAAATCTGGATGTGAACCCTCTTCACCTTTCTCTTCTTCACCATTTCGGAAACCGATTCAAGCTCCTTCAACGTCTTTATATCGGAAGGATCTTTCACTCCTTTAAGGTTGATAAGGTAGAGCTCCCTCCCCTCCCCGTAGCAACCGTTGCTGTCAAAGGCAAAACCGCAGACCGTCAGGCCGGATGAGGCTACAAGGTTGCTGAACTCGGGAACGGAAAGGATGTTCTCAACCTGAGTATCCACGTTTATCTCGTTAAAGGCAGCCCTGTAGGTGGAACCAGATTCCCCGTACATGGAGGAAACAAGCTCCACGTTCTCCTCGTAGAGCTTTGAGAGGGAGCTGAGCTCAACCTCCGCGGGGTGAAAGTTCAGGTTCACCAGCGATTCAACATCAAAGTTTGAATCGCCCACTACCGATACCACACCGATGTTGAACTTCTGAACTGCGTAGTAGATGGATGCAAGGTTGGGCGTTACCTGACATCCACAGTTTGAGATTATCACTGCCCGGGGAAACATCCTTCCCAAAACGGAAGCGATGGTTGATGAACAGATTATGCAGAGGACGGCAGTTTCATCGGTTTCCTCAGGTTTTATGGTGAGAAGGCTTTCAATTACCCTACCTGTTTCCACTTCCAAGTTTCCTTATCGAGACCTCCCTGTTGTGGAGGTTAAGTATAGCAAATGTTGCCTCTCCGGTTATGTAACCGCAGCACTCCCCGGGGTTTACGATTACCGATCTTCCAGCCCTTCTCACATCAACCCTGTGGGTATGTCCGTACAGCAGGAAGTCGAACCTTTCAGAAGCTGCCAGCTCCTCAAGGAAGAGGGGCTCATGCATGACGACAAACCTAAAACCGCTGAGCTTGAACTCATAGGGAGGCTTGAATATGGAAAAGTCCGAGCTTCTGAGAAGTCCCTCAACTTCCCCGTCGTTGTTCCCGAATACGCCTATAAAGTCCGATTTCAGCCTTCTCAGCTCCTTTACGGAGAAGGGAGATATGAAATCCCCACAGTGAACGGTCAGCTCAACGTTCTCAGCGTTGATTAGCTCCACAGCTTCCCTTATCAGCTCAACCCTGTCATGGGTATCGGACAGGACGGCAACCTTCACCTTCCCTCCGGCGGCTTTTTTGACGTAAAGCTGCACTCAGGATAGTTGGTGCATCCGAAGAAGAACCCCCTCTTGCCCTTCCTCATTACAATGTTCCCCTCCTTGCACTCCGGGCACTTTCCGTAGGTTATGGTCTCGGTGTACCTGCACTTCGGGTAGTTTGAGCAGGCTATGAAC
>CAZIVU010000051.1:6151-7912 GCA_964542865.1 uncultured bacterium
CGGGTAGTTTGAGCAGGCTATGAACGCTCCGTACCTTCCGTAAACCTTAAGAAGCGGGGAGCCGCACTCGGGGCACGTTCTCCCGACCTCCTCACCCTTTATGGATGAGAGCTCCTTCTTGGCTTTCTCAAGGAGTTCTTTGAACTCCCCGAAGTAGAACTCCTCCAAGAGTTCCTTCCAGCTCTTCTTCCCCTCCTCTATCCTGTCAAGCTCCTCCTCAATGTTTGCAGTGAACTTCACGTCAACGATTTTCGGAAAGAGCTTTTTAAGTATTCCGTTTATGAACTCCCCGAGCTCAGTCGGCTTGAGCTTCTGCTTCTCCCTCTCAACGTAGCCCCTCTGAATGATGTTCGAAATTATCGTCGCGTAGGTGGATGGGCGCCCAACTCCTTCCTCCTCAAGGGCTTTTACAAGGGTACCTTCGGTGTACCTTGGAGGAGGCTCTGTAAAGTGCTGAACAGGTTTCACCTCTTCAAGCTCAACTGCATCCCCCTCAACAAGGTGGGGGAGGAGCTTCTCCTCTATATCTATGGGGTAAACCCTCATAAACCCCTCATGCTTGACCGTGCTACCGTTTGCCCTGAACGTTAGCTCTCCCGAAGTTATATCGACGGATACGGATGCAAACGTTGCCGACCTCATGAGGGATGCCACGAACCTTCTCCATATAAGGTCGTAAAGCTTGAACTGTTCAGGCGTAAGGTAGGGCTTGACCGACTCGGGAGTTCTGAAAACTGAAGTTGGCCTTATGGCTTCATGTGCATCCTGTGAGAGCTTTGCGCCCTTGCTCTTAATATCACCGGATGTCAGGTAGTCCTTCCCGAACTCCTTGACGATGAAATCCTTTGCCTCCTTTACAGCTTCTTCCGAAACCCTCGTTGAGTCGGTTCTCATGTAAGTTATCAGCCCGACCCTCTCGTTTGCGATGTCAACACCCTCATAGAGCTGCTGTGCTACCTGCATGGTGAACTTTGCGGAGAAGCCGAACCTCTTTGATGCCTCCTGCTGAAGCGTGCTCGTTATGAACGGGGGATATGGCTTTCTCCTCCTTTCCTTAACCTCAACCCTTTCTACCCTGAACGTCCCGGATGAAGCCATGTCCGAGAGCCTTTTTGCCTCCTCCCCGCTTCCTATGTCAAACTTTGAGAGCTTCTTCCCCTTTACCGAGAAGAGCTTTGCCGGAAACGTTCCATCCCCCTTCCTGAACGTAGCTTCCACCGTCCAGTACTCCCTCGGAACAAAGGACCTTATCTCCTCCTCCCTGTCGCAGATAAGCCTCAGGGCAACGGACTGAACCCTTCCGGCGCTAAGAGCCTTCTTAAACCTCCTTGAGAGGAGGGGAGAGATTGTGTAGCCGACAATCCTGTCGAGTATCCTCCTTGCCTGCTGCGCGTTAACCCGTCTCTCATCTATGGAGTCTGGATGGCTTACCGCCTCAAGGATTGCCCTCTTCGTTATCTCGTGGAACCTTACCCTTAAAATACCGTCCTTCTTTACACGCTTTATCGTGTTTGCTATGTGCCAGCTTATTGCCTCGCCCTCCCTGTCGGGGTCTGTAGCAAGGAGAACCCTATCGGACTGCTTTGCAAGGTTTCTCAGCTCCCTGAGTATCTTCTCCTTTCCCTTTATGGTGACGTACTTTGGCTTGAAACCGTTATCAATATCAACGCCGAACTCCTTCTCGGGCAGGTCTTTAACATGTCCCATTGAAGCCTTTACGATGTAGTCCTTCCCGAGATACTTCTGGATGGTTTTTGCCTT
>CAZIVU010000052.1:0-5176 GCA_964542865.1 uncultured bacterium
GAGCGTTTTCTCGTTCCTGTAGGTAATGAAACCGGAGGGGGCTCCCTTTGGCTTTTTGAGGTACTTAGCGTATGTAAAGTCAACCTTTACCTTCCCCGAGTCCCTTCCCCTGCTGAAGTAAGCGGCAGCAGACGCTGCCTCAACTATATCACTTTCATCAGGTTTCTCTCCGCTTTCAAGCCTGAGTATAACGTGAGACCCGGGAATGTCCCGCGTATGGAACCAGATATCCCAGGGGTTTGAAAACTTCAGGGAGACAAAATCGTTTTCCCTGCTGCTCCTTCCAACAACTATCTCCCTTCCCGATGAGAGCCTGTAGCTTTTGAGCTGCTTTGCCTCTTTTCTTTTCTCCGCTTTGGCTTCAAGTTCTTCGGGCAACCCTTCCTCCTCAATCCTCTTCAGGGCTTGGTCTATCCTGTTAAGCCTCTCCCTTATCCTTGCGGTGCTTTCCCCCTGAATTTCAGCCTTCCGCTTCAGCTTCCTGTACAGCCTGAAGAACCTGTCCACGTTTTCCTTGAGGGACAGCTTTGGGTCAACCTCGATTGTCATCTCCTCACCGCTTGAGAAGTCAAAAACCTTCACTGAAGGTTTCCTCTCATCCTTTAAGTTCGGAAGGTTGTACTTCAGCAGCTCGCCCATTCTCCTGAACCTTTCCGCCTCCTCAACCAGCTCCTCCGGGGACTTTGAGCTTTCGAGCCTTTTCATCAGCGCTTCCCTCTCCCTGATAAGCCTGTTCCTGATACTCTCCTTCTCTTTTTTGAGCTTCTCCTGCTCCACCATCTCGGAAAATGCCCGCCAGCAGCTCAGGAATGGAAGTTCACCCCTGAAGGTTCTGAACTCCAACCCATTCATGGATCTGTAGGGAAACGTCGTCATGCAGTAAGGCTTTCCACCTTTGAGGTAGAGGTATGCTTCCCTTGAGGCTTCATGCCTTTCCATGAAAAGGGTGTAAGCCCGCCTTAAATCCCCCAGCTCATCGTACATCAGGGCTATCTCCTTTGAGTTGAGGGGAGATATCCCTTTGACAAACCTGTAGAGGTTTCTCTCAATCCCCTCAGCCGTTACCTTTCCGAAGGTAATCTCATCAAATTCCCTCTTTTCGAGTGGAGGGGGTTCGTAGGTTTTCCCCTTCAGTATCGACCTGTGGCTTCCCTCAAACGGCCTGAACAGGTCAACGATAACCCCTTCCTTCAGAAGGATGGCATTGGCATTCCTTCCCGTCAGCTCAACTATGAGTGAGAAAAGGTCACCCTTCCCCGAAGGCTTGAGCTTTAAAAGCTCAATATTTATTATCCTGTCTGAGTTGAGCATTGATACAGACCTGATGATGGAACCGTGAAGCCTTTTAAACCTTTCACTTCTGGCATCACCATCTGAAAGGTAGATGGCGTTTGGGTCTTTCAGCAGGAAGTTCACACAGTACCTGCCGGCTGCGAGCTTCAAGCCCCACTCCTCAAACTTTGCTCCCCTGAAGGTCTTTCCCTTTAAAATCCCGTCAAGTTCCCGCGCGCACTTCTCAATAAACAGGTAGTCCATCTTCTATCTGCCTTCTGGTGGTAAGAATCCTCTCGGAGTTTGCCATGAGGAACTTAGTTGTCGTTGATATACCTTCCTTTGACATCCTTGAAAACGGGTTCCTCAGTTCCCTGTTCGCCATTATTAGCTTTGAGAGCTCCTCCAGACCTACTCCCACCCGCTTAGAAGCCTCTTCAAATTCAGCCTGAGCCGCCTTTTTCGCCTCAAACAGCTTCATCTGAATTCTGCTCTTTACGTTTACCTCACCATCCCCTGACGTTTCGACGGAGATGAATATGGATTCAGGGTAGTCCGACAGAACGCGGGCTTGAGCGCCGTCGCTCTGGGTAGACGGCATGCAACCGAAAGGCTTTACAGAGAGAACCATATGGGATTTATGAAACCTCACGTTGTATATGTGCTTTGCAACCTCAAGGTGTCCCTCCCCTCCAACAACGAAGTGGTCAAAGTATCCCTTCGATATATCCCTCAAGAGCCTCTGTGATGGCAGGGGTCTTGGCTTGCCGGAGAGCGCATGCCTGAAAAGGTTGTAAACGGCTCTGAACGTGTTCGCCATCGCTGAGACGGAAATCAGCCTCTTTACAAGCTTCTTCGAAATTCCCTTTGACCTCATCTGGAGAAGGATCTTCTCCCTCTCCATGAAGAGCTGGTAGTCTATCCACCCTGCTATAGGCTCGGGCTTTACCTCTGCTCCTTCCTCCTCAAGCCACCTGTGTATGTTGTAGTTCCCGTCTCCCTCCGTTGTGTGAGCCCAGAACTCCCCGATGACGCTTACAACGGGCTTTACCCTTGAGTAGTCGACCTCAATCGATGAAAAGCTGTTCCTTATCCTTTTTAAAACCTTCAAGAGCTTGAGAATTGAGCTGTTCTCTCTGAGGGCACTGTAAACGGTTTCAGCAGCCTCTGAAAGCCTATTATCCGTCTCCCCCCTGTTCAGCTCGTAGGGTCTTATCTGGTATCCGATGTCCCTTAGGATGTCTGCAATCCAGATGGCTTTAACAAGCCTCCAGATGAGGGAGGGTGAAAGCTCAATTATCCCCTCAGATGAGAACGTGTCCTGATTCAGGATGGAAACGTTGAAGTTCCTGAAACCAGCCTCCTTAAGTGCGTGCCTGTACTCCATCTCGTACATGCCGAACCTGCAGGGTCCGCAGGCACCAACGGTAACAAACGCAAACCTTTCTTCAACAGGAATTCCCTCCTTCTCCCTCTCCTTCAGGAACTTGATCAGGTTTCCAACCGTGTAGTAGGTCGGATTGCACATCCCCCTGTTGCAGTATTCCCTTCCGACGGAGAGGGAGCTGTTATCAGGGGTTGGCAGGAATTCAGCCCTGTAGCCAAGGCTTTCAACTGCTCCTTTTATGAGCTTTTCGTGTATCGGGGTAAGCCCTCCAAAGAGGATCGTTTTCTCCATAATCCCTCCTTTTCGAACTTGTAATATAATACGGCTTGCCGATTTTTAAATACCAGCAAGGGGTCTGAAATGCTTGAACACCTTGGAGAATTTACGAGAACGGGTTACTGTGCGGAGCTGAGCGCAAAGAATATCGGGGAGACTGTGAGGCTTTCCGGATGGGTTGACTCAACGAGGGATCACGGAGGCGTTGTATTCGTTGACTTGAGGGATAGAAGCGGGAAGGTTCAGGTTGTATTCAGTCCTGATATCAGCAGGGAGCTGGTTGAAAAGGCAAAGAAGCTCAGGGATGAGTTTGTTATAGCTGTTTCCGGCAAAGTGAGGAGGAGACCCGAAGGAACGGAGAACCCGAAGCTGAGGACGGGGGAGATTGAGGTATATGCAGATGAGCTTAAGATACTCAACAGGTCACTTCCACTTCCATTCCCCGTTGAGGATGATATCAACGTTGGGGAGGACTTGAGGCTGAAGTTCAGGTACCTCGACCTGAGAAGGGGGAAGATGCTTAAAAACCTTATCTTCAGGCACAGGCTCTACCAGATAACGAGGGAGGTATTCACGAGGGAGGGCTTTATAGAGGTTGAAACTCCCCTGCTTACCAAGAGTACGCCGGAGGGGGCAAGGGACTTCCTCGTTCCCAGCAGGATATACCCGGGAAAGTTCTACGCACTTCCCCAGTCTCCGCAGCTTTTCAAACAGATACTCATGATAGCCGGCATTGACAGGTACTTCCAGATTGCAAGGTGCCTCAGGGATGAAGACCTCAGGGCGGACAGACAGCCGGAGTTTACCCAGATAGACTTTGAGATGTCATTCGTTAAGGAAAGGGATGTTATGGATTTTGCCGAGAGGCTCATCATAGAGCTTTTCAGGGGGCTAAAGGGGGTTGAGATTGAAAGCCCAATCCCTGTAATGGATTACGATGAGGCTATGGAGAGGTACGGGACCGACAGACCTGATATAAGGTTTGGACTTGAGCTTAAGAACGTAACGGAAATTGCAAGGGGATGCAGCTTTAAAGTTTTCAGGAGCGTCGTTGAGCGCGGCGGAATAGTGAAGGCGATAAACTTCAAGGGAGGAGCATCCCTCTCAAGGAAGGAGATAGATGAGCTTACGGAGTTTGCGGGGATTTACGGTGCAAAAGGGCTTGCATGGATAAAGGTTTTAGACAGCGGACTTCAATCCCCGATAGTTAAGTTCTTCACCGAAGGGGAGATGAATGAGATACTCAAGAAAGTTGATGCTCGGGTTGGGGACATAATCTTCTTCGTTGCCGATACGCCTGAGGTTGTCAACCATGCGCTCTCAAACCTGAGGGTGAGGCTTGCCAAGATGGCTGACCTGATAGATGAGAGCGAGGTCAGGCTCCTGTGGGTTGTCAACTTCCCCATGTTTGAGTGGAATGAGGACGAGGGTAGGTGGGAGACGCTTCACCACCCCTTTACAAGCCCGAAGGAGGAGGATGTTGATAAGGTTGAAACAGACCCCTCATCCGTCAGGGCAAGGGCTTACGATATGGTTCTCAACGGCGTCGAGATTGGAGGGGGCAGCATCCGTATCCACAGGCCGGACATTCAGGAAAAGGTTTTCAGGACAATAGGCCTCTCGGATGAGGAGGCAAGGGAGAGGTTCGGTTTCCTCGTTGAGGCTCTGAAGTACGGGGCTCCTCCACACGGGGGAATGGCATTTGGGCTTGACAGGCTCTGTGCCATAATGCTGAACGAGGAGACGATAAGGGACGTCATCCCATTCCCGAAGACACAGAGGGGGCAGTGCCTTCTGACGGAGGCTCCCGACACAGTGAGGAAGGAGCAGTTAGACGATCTCCACCTGAGGGTTAAGGAGTAGAGTTCGGACTATTGACAGGTTGAGGTAAATTTAAAATAATAGGACTAAAGCTTAAAGATTAATGTGGGGAGGATGTTATGGGTAAGTTGTTGCTGATAGGTTCTCTGTTAGCCATATGGTCAGTTTCAATCCCAGCTTATGCAGACTGCGGGAAGGTGCTTCAGGAAGCGAAGACAAAAAAAGACACGCTTCCCGTTAAGTACAAAAAGCTCGTAAAAGAGAACGACGATATGAGGAGCGAGCTTGAAAGCTGTATGGAGAGAAAGTCCGAGCTTCAGAGCAGCATTGCTGACCTCAACATGAAGATTTTGAGCCTTGAGACCGAAAGGTCAAGGTTGCAGTCCGAGCTCAGCAAAATGCCGAGCAGGGAAGAGCTTG
>CAZIVU010000052.1:5276-6527 GCA_964542865.1 uncultured bacterium
AGGGAGCTTTCACTCCTTGAGGCGAAAGAGGCGGAGCTAAGGGAAAGGTATGGAGTCCTATCACAGCAGGTGAAATCCCTCCAGGATGAGATAAACTATAGAAGGCAGCTCATGGAGAGGATAAGGCAGCTTGAGGAGAGTGCAAAGAACAGGTGCAAGACCCTCCTTGAACAGTTCATGTCCCTTCCCCACAGCTACGTTGTGAAGAAGGGTGATACCCTCTGGGGCATTGCTGCAAAGGATTACATCTACAACGACCCGTGGCAGTGGCCACTGATATTCAAGGAGAACAGGGATAAGATAAAGAATCCCCACCTCATATTCCCGAAACAGGAGCTTACAATTCCGAGGGATATTAACTGCGAAGACATCATAGAGGCAAGAAGGGAAGCGCTGAGAACTCCTCCTCCGAAAGGCGTAAAGGTCAAGAAGGTTGGACCTGTAAGGGCTGAGGATGTTCCCGAGACAGCAACGGATTACTTCCTGTGCAAGGAGTGCAAGGAGTAGGGTCTATCCCTGCTTCTTGACTTTCCACCTCTTCAGGATAATTTTATTGAAGCATTATCCTAAAGAAGAGGTGATATAGTTGGGGAGAGATAAGGTCTCCCGTTCTCTGATTGAGGATGTCCTCTCAAAGGTAGACATAGTAGATCTTATTTCAAGCTATATCACCCTGAAACCGTCAGGTAGGAACTTTATCGCCCTCTGTCCATTCCACTCAGAAAAAACTCCCTCCTTTGTTGTAAGCCCTGAAAAGCAGATATTCAAGTGCTTCGGCTGTGGAGTTGGTGGAAACGCCATAACATTCCTTGAAAGGTATGAGAACATTCCCTTCAGGGAAGCTCTAAGAAAGCTTGCAAAGGTTGCAGGTGTTGAGATTGAAAGCTCCGATGATGAGGAGGGAAGAGAGCTTGAGGAAGCAGCCCTTAAGGCTGCAAATTTCTTCAACGCTATGGTAGGGAAGGTTAAGGGTTACCTTGAAGGGAGGGGTATCGGCGAAAAGTTGATAGAGAGATTTCTGATAGGTTATGCACCCCGGGGCTACGCTCAAAAGGTGGGAATTGATACGGAAACCTTAAAAAAACTCAGTCTTATCAATGAGAGGGGAAGGGAATTCTTCTCAGGAAGGCTCATCATCCCGATCTTTGACAGCTCCGGGAGGGTTATTGCCTTTGCAGGAAGGGCTTTGAGGGATAAGCAGCAGCCAAAGTACATAAACAGCCCGGAGTCCGAGTTATTCAAGAAGAGCAG
>CAZIVU010000052.1:6627-7880 GCA_964542865.1 uncultured bacterium
AAGATCTTTGCAGAGTTTGGGGTTGAACCGTTTGTTGCTCCAATCCCTCAAGGTGAAGACCCCGATTCCCTTTCAAGGAGCAATCCGGAAAGGTTAAGGGAGCTACTCAACTCTCCCCTTCCCCTTTCCGAGTGGCTGATAAGAAGGGTCAAGGGAGCGGAGGAGGAGGAGAGGGCATCCCTCATAAGGGAAGCCGTTGATACATTTTTACCGTTTGAGGAGCACGATCCCTTCAGGTTCAGGAAGTTCCTTTCAAGGCTTTCAGCCGAGTTCGGGGTTGATGAAAGGTGGATGAGAAGGGGAAGGCTCTTTCGGAAGGTGGAAGGTGCAACCTCCTTGAAGCCCGTTCCCTGGCATGAAAAGGCTTTCATGAGGGGTATCCTTGAAGGGTTTATCCCTGATGACCTTGATATCTCCCCAAACGTTTTCCTATCTGAGGAGTACTCAAAGCTCTTCTCAATCCTCAGGGCAAAAAAGGTAAAGAGCATATCCGAGCTTGAGGTTGAACATCCCGAGCTTTCAGGAACCGTTGCTGAAATCCTTATGGAGGAGTTCTCCCGGGAGGAGATACTTTCAGCAGCGCTGAGGGTGTTTGAGAAGGAGATTGAGAGAAGGCTGAAAAGGTTAAAAAGGGATGAGATTGAGAGGAGGATACGTCTTAGGAACTTTGCACTGAAGGTAAGGAGCGGAGCTTTTAACTCCTTTGAGGAGATAAGAGAGAACCTCACAAAAATTCCATAGGAGGTTGCCTTGGAAAAGGTCAGCTTTGACGAGCTTATATCCCTCGGGAAGGAAAAGGGGTTCATAACATTCGACGAGCTTATTGAACACATCGATGAGGAGGCTCTTACGCCGGAGCTCCTTGAAGACCTAATGACACAGCTTGATGAGTTCGACATAGATATCATCCCCAAGGAGGGGGATGAGAACATCGACCTTTCCAAGCTCCAGATAACCATATCACCCGATACGATGCCCCGCTCCGATGACCCGATAAGGCTCTACCTTAGGGAGATGGGAGGTATTCCCCTCCTGAAAAGGCATGAGGAGATAAGCCTTGCAAAGAGGGTGGAGCTCGGAAGGAAGGCCCTCATGAGGTACCTCCTCAAGACAAGGGCGGTAATCGATTACGTTATCGACGCCGAGAGGAGGATAAGGGAAGGGGAGCTGAAGGTAAGGGATATAATGAGGTCCCCCGACGACTTTGCCGAAGGGGGAGAATCTGAAAGGCAGAAGAAGTTCTTCTCAATCGT
>CAZIVU010000053.1:0-6405 GCA_964542865.1 uncultured bacterium
CGTTGAAATTGTTCAACGGAGGGGATAATTTATTGAACTGACATGTCAGTTCAGGAGGGAGATTGAAGAGGACAAGGGAGGAGCTCCTCGAGAGGGCTAAGTCCATCTTCTCGGAGAAGGGGTATCACAGGGCTTCCGTTTCCGATATCGTCAGCTCAATGGGCATAGCAAGGGGAACTTTTTACCTGTACTTCAGGAACAAGGACCACATATACGGCAGCATCCTGAAGAGGCTCGTTTCGGAGATCTCATCGAGGCTCAAGGTTATAGATACGGAGGGAGACCCGTTCCTTCAGCTGAAGGAGAACCTCAGGTCTGTCTTTGAACTTGTGATAGGGGACAGGGACCTTGCGAGGATAATCATCTACCACTCGTACAGGGAAAATGACAGCTTTGACACCATCCTTGAGGAGTTCTTCAAGGATGTGAAGAGCCTCATAAGGAGCGCGCTCCTGACCGGTATGAGGATGGGGTTCATAAGGAGATGTGATGTTGATGTTGTCTCCTCGGTTATCATGGGGGGATTGCTCCAGATAGTAAAGGATATTGTCAACGGTGAGGTTGGTGAGGAGGATGTGGACAGGGTTATCGATGAGCTTATAGCCCTTACCATGAAGGGTCTTGTGAGGTAAAGATGCTGTTTGCAGGCATAGATGTTGGCTCCACAACCGTCAAGTGTGTTCTAATGGACGGTTCGCAGAGGATACTCTTCAGCGATTACAGAAGGCACGAAGCAAGGCAGATGGAGATTGTCCTTGACTATCTGAGAAGGATTGAGAACAGCTTTGGCTCGGGGTTTGACCTTTTCCTTACGGGAAGCGGAGGAGGGGACATAGCGAAGTCCCTCGGCGTCAGGTTTATTCAGGAGGTAAACGCTGTCAGCCTTGCTGTGGAAACCATTCACGGGGATGTTAGCTCCGTTGTAGAGCTCGGTGGACAGGACGCAAAGATAATTATCTACCATGAGTTTAACGGGAAGAGGAGAAAGATAACGAGCATGAACGATAAGTGTGCCGGAGGGACGGGGGCAACGATAGACAGGATTATCGGGAAGCTGAAAATTCCCTATTCCGTTGCCTCAGCCATCCACTACGATTTCCGGAAGGTTCACCACGTTGCTGCAAAGTGCGGCGTCTTTGCCGAGACGGACATAAACAGCCTCCAGAAGTCGGGAGTTCCCGAGGATGAGCTTCTGATATCCCTCTTTGATGCCATAGTTATGCAGAACCTTACGGTTCTGACGAGAGGTTACACCTTGAAGCCAAAGGTTCTCCTCCTTGGGGGACCCAACACGTTCTTTCCAGCCCTTGTTGAAAGCTGGAAGTTCCACCTCCAGAGCATCTGGAAGGAGAAGGGGATAGAGTTTGACGAGGGCAGCGTTTTCCTTCCCGAAAACTCCCAGCTTTACGCAGCGATAGGTTCAGCCCTCTTCGGGTTCCACGAGAGGAGCCCTTACAGGGGTTCAGAGGGACTTAAGGTCTACATGAGGGCTGGAAGGGAGGAGATTAAGAGGAAAACCGGCGAGGTAGCCCTTCTGAAGCCCGGTGAAGACCTTGAGGAGTTTCGCCGACTGTACGGGGTTAAGCCTCCTTCCCCGAGGAGGTTTAAGGAGGGAGAGGTTGTTGAAGCCTTCTTGGGGATAGATGGGGGGTCAACGTCAACGAAGGCTGTCCTTATAGATGGGGATGGAAACCTCCTTGCAAGCTCCTACACCCTCTCATCGGGAAACCCGCTCCTTGACGTTAAGAGGATTGTTTCAGATTTGAGGAGGAAGGTTGAGTCGGAAGGAGCAAAGCTGAGAGTTCTCTACGTTGGCGTTACCGGTTACGCGAAGGAGATGCTTGCTCAGGCTCTCGGAGCGGATGTCTCGGTTGTTGAAACCGTTGCCCATACGGTATCTGCAAGGAGGTTTTTCGATGACGTTGACGTCATAGTTGACGTTGGGGGTCAGGATATAAAGGTCATGATAATGTCGGGAGGAAGGGTAAAGGACTTCAAGCTCAATACCCAGTGTTCGGCGGGTAACGGCTACTTCCTCCAGTCAACGGCGGAGAAGTTCGGGTTCAGGGTTGAGGAGTTTGCAGATGTTGCCTTCAGGGCAAAGTACGCGCCCCGCTTCTCCTTCGGTTGCGCCGTCTTCCTCGAGCAGGACATAATCAACTTTCAGAGGCTTGGCTGGGAGCCCCACGAGATAATGGCTGGACTTGCAAAGGTTCTCCCGAAGAACGTCTGGCTTTACGTTGTGAAGGAGCCAAACCTGAGGAAGCTTGGGAAGAGGTTTCTCCTTCAGGGAGGGACCCAGAGAAACCTTGCCGTTGTGAAAGCACAGTACGATTTCATAAAGGAGAGGGTCCCGGATGCTGAGGTCTTCGTTCACCCCATTACCGGTGAGGCTGGAGCCTACGGGGCTGCCTTCGATGCCATGAGGAGGTGGAAAGGGGAGAGGACGTCGTTTATAGGCATTGATGCCATTGAAAGCCTTGATTTTTCTGTGAAGAGCGATGAATCTACAAGGTGTTCCTACTGCACCAACAGGTGCTTGAGGACGTTCATTGAGGTCAGGGGAGACGGCTTTACGAGAAACTACATAATAGCCCCCTGCGAAAGGGGAAGGGCTATGAACGTTGATATGGTCAGGGAGGTATCCAAAAGGCTCAGCGATGTGAGGAGGAAAAACCCGAACCTTCAGGATGTATCGGCTTCTGAAGTTTTCTCCATCCAGAAGGTAAGGAATGTTTTTGAGGGCAGGAGGTTCGGTTTCCTTTCCAGAAGAGGTGCTTTGGAGAGAAGGAAGCGCTTGAAGGTCGGGATTCCGAGAACTCTGAACTTCTACTCCCTTGCCCCCTTTTTCACCGGTTACCTGAAGTCCCTCGGGGTTGAGGAGTTCATACTCTCGGAGAGAACTTCGGAGAAGATGCTAAAGAGGTATCTGAAAGGGGGAGCCATCGACCCCTGCTTTCCAAGCAAGGTTGCCCTTGCCCACATAAACTCCCTCATAGAGAAAAATCCCGATATCATACTGTTTCCGAAGATAGCAACGCTCCAGACATTTTTGAAGGATGCCGAGGGTTCCCATGCATGCCCAACGGTAACGGGCACGCCCATATCCGTTAAGTCCGTTCTCACGAAGGAGGGGGATGTCTTCAGGGAGAGGGGAATTGTTTACGTTGACCCGGTCCTTCACTTTCACGACCCGGAGCTTTTGGAGTACGAGCTTTTTGAGGCTTTTTCGGATCTGCTCTCCCTCTCGAGGTCTGAGAACAGGAAGGCAATTGAGGAGGGTTTTGGGTGTCTCAACAGGTTCGTGGAAGAGATGAGGAGGAGGGGAAAGCAGATACTGAGGATGGTTGAGTACGAGGAGAGGGTAGCCATACTCGTTCTCGGAAGACCCTATCACAACGACCCGGGGATTAACCACGGAATTACATCGGAGCTTCAGAAGCTGGGTTACCCGATCCTTACGATAGAGAGCCTTCCGGTTGATGGTGAATTCCTGAGCAGGGTCTTCCCGGACAGGGATCCGTTCTCCATAAGGGATATCTGGAAAAAGGCTTACAGCGAGAACACAAACAGGAAGATATGGGGAGCCCTCTACGCTGCCGGGCATCCAAACATTGCCGTTCTTGACCTTTCAAGCTTCAGGTGTGGACACGATGCCCCCATCTACAGCGTCATTGAGGAGATAATGGAAAGGTCCGGGACTCCCTACTTTACGTTCCACGAGATAGATGAGAACAAGCCCTCGGGTTCGATAAAGATAAGGGTTGAGACCATAGATTACTTCCTGAAGGATTACAGGAGGAAGTTCCTACAAAAGAAAAGGGCCGCCTCCTGAGAGGCGGCCTCATCCTCAAATGGGAGGAGGGAGGGGGGAATTCAGAATATAGTCCGATGTTAAGCTTTGTCAACTGTCAGCTGGTGGATTTTCCTTGCCTGATCCTCAGCAATTAGCGCGTCAATCATTTCGTCCATCTCGCCGTCGAGGAACTGCTCAAGGTAGTGTATCGTCAGCTTTATCCTGTGGTCTGTTACCCTGTTCTCCGGAAAGTTGTAAGTCCTTATCTTCTCGCTCCTGTCTCCGGTTCCAACCTGAGAGCGCCTTGCAAGGTCAAGCTCCTCCTTCTTCTGCCTCTCAAGGAGCTCCTGAAGCCTTGCCCTTAAAATCTTCATTGCCTTTATCCTGTTCTGGATCTGGGATCTCTCGTTTGAGCAGGTTACAACGATTCCCGTCGGGATGTGGGTTATCCTGACGGCGGAGTCGGTTGTGTTCACGTGCTGCCCGCCTGCTCCGGATGACCTGAACGTGTCTATCCTTAAGTCCTTCTCATCTATCTTCAGGTCAACATCTTCGGATTCTGGGAGTATTGCGACCGTTGCCGTTGATGTGTGTATCCTTCCGCCAGATTCGGTTACGGGAATCCTCTGAACCCTGTGAACACCGCTCTCATACTTCAACCTGCTGTATGCACCTTTCCCCGATATCAGGGCTATCACCTCCTTGAAGCCGCCAAGACCGGTTTCGTTTGAGGAGAGTATCTCGACCTTCCACCCGTGCTTCTCGGCGTACTTTGAGTACATCCTGAAAAGGTCGGCTGCAAAAAGGGCTGCCTCCTCTCCACCTGCTCCCGCCCTTATCTCTAAGATAACGTTCTTCTCGTCGTTCGGGTCTTTCGGGATGAGGGAGAGCTTGAGCTTTCTCTCCAGGTCCTCCTTTCTCCTTTCAAGCTCCCTCTTCTCCTCCTTTGCAAGCTCAACGAAGTCCTCATCCTTTGAGTTTTCAATTATGTCCTCAACTTCCTTGAGCCCTTTGACAACGTTCTCATACTCGCTGAAGAGCTCAAAGATGGGAAGAAGCTCCCTGTGCTCCCTGGCAAGCTCCCTGTACCTTTTCTGGTCTGAGATGACATCCGGGTTGCCAAGGAGCCTCTCAACTTCCCTGAACCTATCGCAAATTTCAGTTAACCTCTCGATGACTATCCTTTCCATGCTAACCTCTAAAACTTTACACTATAAATATAGCCCTTAGAGGTTATCGAGAACTTCAACTATCAGTTCGTTGAGAAGCTTTGGATTTGCTTTCCCCCTCGTTTCCCTCATTACCTGACCTATCAGGAACTTCACGGCTTTCTTCTTTGCCTTCTCATCTCCCTCCCTATACTGCTTTACAGCCTTTTCGTTCTTGGAGAGAACATCTCTAACTATGCCTTCAAGGGTCTGCCTGTCAGAAATCTGAACAAGCCCCTTTTGCTCAACGATCGATTTGGGACTTCCCCCCTTCTCAACGAGCTCCGGGAGGATATCCTCCCTTGCGACCCTCAGTGATACGGTTCCGGAGTCAACGAGGTTCAAAAGCTCGGAGATGGACTCCGGCGAGGCTTTTGATGACCGGAGGGGGATTTTAAGTTCATTGAGTATGCCCAGGAGGTCCGAGGTTATCAGGTTTGCAACCCTTTTTGCTTCCCCTTCGTAGAGCTTGCAGGTCTCCTCAAAGAACCTGCTCAGCTCCCTGTCCCTCGTGAGAACATCGGCATCGTAGGGGGAAAGCCCGTACGTATTGATAAACCTCTCCTTGACGCTGTCGGGGAGTTCAGGGAGAGATGACCTTATCTCCTCGAGCCAGTCGCTGTCTATTATGAGAGGGGGAAGGTCAGGTTCGGGGAAGTACCTGTAATCCTCGGCTTCTTCCTTAGTCCTCATTGTTTTCGTTATCCCCTTCTGGGAGTCAAAGAGCCTCGTTTCCTGAACTACCTCTCCCCCTGAGGACACAATTTCGACCTGCCTCTCAATCTCATACTCAAGTGCTTTCTGAACAAACCTGAAGGAGTTAAGGTTCTTAATCTCGGTTCTCGTTCCGAACTCCTTCTGCCCCTTCGGCCTTACCGAGACGTTTGCATCACACCTTAATGAGCCTTCCTCAAGGTTCCCGTCGTTGACCCCTATCCAGACGAGTATATCCCTCAGCTTCTGCATGTAGAGCCTTGCCTCTTCTGGCGTGCTTATGTCAGGTTCGCTTACTATCTCGATGAGGGGTGTTCCAGCCCTATTGAGGTCAACGTATGAGTTCCTGTCGTGCCTTTCGCCGTGGATCGTCTTTCCGGCATCCTCCTCCATGTGTATCCTCTTTATCCTGATCCTCTTTCTGGTTCCGTCGGGTTTTTCTATCTCAAGCCAGCCGTGTTCTGCAAATGGAAGCTCATACTGGGTTATCTGATACGCCTTTGGAAGGTCAGGGTAGAAGTAGTGCTTCCTTGCAAACACCGAGTACTCGTTGATTTTACAGTTAAGTGCGAGGGCTGCCTTTACTGCAAACTCCACGGCTCTTCTGTTGAGAACGGGAAGCGACCCGGGCATGCCGAGGCATACCGGGCAGACGTTCGTGTTTGGAGGCGCTCCGAACTCGTTTCT
>CAZIVU010000053.1:6505-7784 GCA_964542865.1 uncultured bacterium
GCCGATTATGTTAATCCCTTCAAGCTTTGCCCTGTTCCCCTTTGCAACGCAGAAGGGTGGAACATCCCTGTCCACGGCTGAAGCTCCTCCTACCATTGCGTGTTTCCCGATCCTGACGAACTGGTGGATTCCCGTAAGTCCCCCCACTATCGCAAACTCCTCTATCTCTACATGGCCTGCAAGCGTTACGGCATTCGCAAGTATTGCGTTATCTCCGACTTTGCAGTCGTGGGCAACGTGGGAGTAAGCCATCAGGAGAACGTTGTTGCCCACTTTCGTTACCATTCCTCCCCCTTCCGTTCCCCTGTGTATGGTTACAAACTCCCTGATCTTAACGTTATCGCCGATTATCACCTTTGAAGGCTCGCCCCTGTACTTCAGGTCCTGCGGTTCAACTCCTATTACTGCGTAGCTGAAGATCTTGCAGTTCCTTCCGACTGTCGTATCGCCATCTATAACGGTTCCCTGCCCTACCCTTGTTCCGCTTCCAATTTTCACGTTTCTTCCAATGGAGCAGTAGGGTCCCACCACTACGTCCTCTCCAAGCTCCGCTCCCCTTTCAATGACTGCTGTTGGATGGATGAGCGCCATTACCTCCTCACAATTACCGCCATAATCTCTGCATCACAAACCACACTCTCATCAACGTAGGCGGTTCCTTTTAGCTTCGTTAAAAGCCTCTTCTCCTTTATAACGGTAGGTTCTAAGACGAACTTCACGGTATCGCCGGGGAGAACGGGTTTCCTGAACCTTGCCCTGTCAATTCCCGTAAAGTAGACGACGTACTCTTTGGGGTCAACGTTGAAGGACTTGAACATCAGTATGGCTCCGACCTGAGCCATTGCCTCAATCAGGAGAACGCCGGGCATGATGGGGTGTCCCGGAAAGTGACCCTGAAAGAAAGGCTCATTGATGGTAACGTTCTTGATCCCCACTATCCTCTTCATGTTCTCAAACTCGACAATCCTGTCCACAAGGAGAAACGGGTACCTGTGGGGGATGATGCTCATTATCTCCAGCGTATCTATCTCCATCACAACCTCCTCAAGAGGACTATTGATTGAGAGGCAATTCCCTCCTTTCTCCCCTCAAATCCGAGACCTTCCGTTGTCGTTGCCTTGATGGATACCCTCTCCTTTGGGATTGAGAGGGCAGATGATACGTTTTCCCTCATCTCTTCCCTGAAGGGTGAGATTTTCGGTTCCTGAGCGATGATTACACAGTCCACGTTTACGATGCCGTAGCCCGATTTGTTCATCATCTCATTTACCACTGTGAG
>CAZIVU010000054.1:0-7757 GCA_964542865.1 uncultured bacterium
AGGAAGTCCTGAGCCTCCCTGACAGTCCACCCATCACCGATAACCTTAGGGGGAGAAGTCATTATATCCCTTGCCAGTTTTACAGGTTCAACGACCTCTTTGAGAACGCTCAAAACGTCGGACCTGACCTCGTAAACCGTCCTCCCCCTCACAACGGCAGAAGCCGCTTCCCTGTGTCCTCCCCCTCCGAACCTGCTCACAACCTTTGAAACGTCAACCTTCGGACTTCTCGATCGCCCGATGATGAAAACCGTCCCCTCAACATCAACTATGGCTAAAACCGCCGGGTAGTTGTTTATCTCCAAGAGCTTGCTTACAAGGTGTGCAACATCTCCCACGTAGGTATCAAATTGAGCGGTCGTTACCGCTATCCTGTTGCCGTTCACGTCTAAAAGCTCAACGTTATCCTTGAGCGCCTTCAGAATGTCTATCTCCACATCGGAAAGCTCTTTCGGCAGGTACCTCTTAACCATTTCCAAGTTCGCACCGAGGCTGAGGAGAAACGAGGCAGCAAGCATATCCATAGGGCTTGTGCTCGGGAAAAGGAAGCTCCCCGTATCCGAGTATATGCCCAGAGCCATAATTGATGACTCTACGGGTGATGGGATAATCCCCCTTGCCTTCAGGATGAGAACGAGGAGAGACGTTACAGCACCGCACGGCTTAAAGTAAACCTCTGCCCCTTCAATGTTAACCCTCCTGTGGTGGTCGTAGAAAACAAGCTCTGGTTTCCTCTTCCTTATCAGTTCCTTAACAGATTCGGGAAGCCTTTCAACATCAACAGTATCAAGGACAACAACACGGTCAAAGTCAAACGTATCGAGCTTTGAGTCCTCAATGAATTCGAGGATATCGGGGTTCTCGTTGAGGACCTTTATAACGTCCCTTCCCCTCGTTCCGGGAAGAACGACGACGCTATCGGGGTATATCTTCCTTGCAGCTACAATGGCACCGAGGGCGTCAAGGTCCATTCCCCTATGAGTTGTGATCAAAGTTCTCATAAAACCCCACAGATCAAGGTTAAAGTATAATTTATGAAAGCGAGGAATTTTTTCATAAGGTGTTCCATGTTCCTTACCGTAAGGAAATTCAACGGTGAAGATGAGGTCAGGAGGTACCTGCTTGAGCTTGGCAACTCGGACGTTGGCAGCAGAATACTCTCCCTCAAGTCCGAAACGCTCACTGTGGAGATAGACGGCATCGATACAAGGGCTGCAAACATACTGAAACAGGATGCGATATCGGTGGGTGCAGATTGCGCCGTCCCGAGGAAGGCATCAAGCTTCGAAAAGGGAACGTGCAGAGTTCTCCTGATGGGGAACAGACGGTCGATAAAAAAACTCACAGAGAAGCTGAAACTTCAGCCATTCAGGCTTTCTGAACTTTCCCGAAGGCTTGAAAGGTTGATGGAAAACTACTTTAAAAACAGGTTCACCCTGAACATAGGGAGAAGGAAACTTGTGCTTGATAAACCCCTGATAATGGGTATCCTGAACGTTACCCCGGACTCCTTCTCAGATGGGGGCTTTTACACGAGAATCGAGACCGCTGTCAGGCACGCAGAGGAGATGGTGAGGGAAGGGGCTTCCATAGTTGACGTCGGGGGTGAATCGACAAGGCCCGGCTCTGAACCGATCCCGGCCGATGAGGAGATGGGAAGGGTAATCCCCGTAATTGAGTCAATAAGGGATGTCCTCGGTGATGAGGTTGTTATCTCCATCGACACCTACAAGTCCGAGGTTGCAAGGGAAGCCCTCAAGGCTGGAGCGGACATGGTAAACGACATAAGCGGGCTTCACTTTGACGAGAGGATGGCTGAGGTAGTTTCAGGTTTTAAATGCCCCGTAGTGATCACACACATAAAGGGAACACCGAAGAATATGCAGGAAAATCCCCACTACGAAGACGTTGTAAGGGAGATAATGAATTACCTCTCCGAGACGGTAGAGTATGCAAGGGGAATGGGGATAGGGGATGATCAGATAGTTATTGACCCGGGGATCGGTTTCGGGAAGAGGGTTGAGGACAATCTATGCATCCTGAGAAGGCTTAATGAGTTTAGAGCGCTTGGCTTTCCGATACTCATAGGAACTTCGAGGAAGAGCTTTATCGGCAAAGTCAACGCTGAGCCTGACCCGAGGAGAAGGCTGTCGGGAACGCTTGCAACGCTTTACGCATCAGTCATAAGGGGAGCGAAGATTTTGAGGGTCCACGATGTTAAGGAGACCAAGAGGTTTCTTGACATGCTGACAGCCATAGAGGAGATCGAATGTTAAAGTTCATCCCCAAGTTCACCATTCTTGACCTCATCGACATCCTCATCGTGTCGTTCCTCATATACAGGGTTCTCATCTACCTATCGAGGACGAAGGCGTTGAGAATCCTTTTCGGTATCATGTTCATACTCCTCATTAGCGTTGTTGCCAAGCTACTCAACCTTTACACCCTCTCCTTCATATTCAACAACTTCATAACCATTGGAATATTCGCCCTCATAGTAATCTTCCAGCCTGAAGTGAGGAGGATACTTGCAAAGATAGGGGAGAGGCAGTTCGGTATCTTTACATCCCGGCAGGAGGCGGAAAGGGTAATCGATGAGATTGTCAGGGCTTGCGCAAGGATGTCGGAGGACAGGATTGGAGCCCTCATGGTCATAGAGAGGGAGATAAACGTTGATAACTACATAGATGCGGGGACGGTGATCGATGCAAAGCTGTCAAAGGAGCTCATCGTAACGGTCTTCTGGCCCGGAACCCCCCTTCACGATGGAGCCGTCATCATCAAGGGGGACAGGATCCAGAAAGCCGGGGCATTCCTTCCACTGTCACTTAACCCGAACCTTCCCCAGACCGTCGGCACAAGACACAGGGCTGGCATAGGGATAACTGAGGAGACCGATGCGGTGGCTGTCATAGTTTCGGAGGAAACGGGGGCAATTTCCGTCTCCTACTCCGGAAAGCTCGTCAAGGAGGTTGCACCGCAGAAACTGAGGAAGATGCTTACAGGGCTACTTGTCAGGAAAGTTGAGAGGAAAAGCTTTAAGGATATAATCCTTGACCTTATAAGAGGGAAAACGATTGAAACGGGTATTTAAAGCCCTTTTTGAGAACTTCCACTACAAGCTGATTGCCTTCGTTTTTGCGGTTCTCCTGTGGCTCCTTGCAGCAAAGAAGGAGATAGTGTCGTCGGAGATAACTGCAAGGATTTACGTAAAACCCCCTGAGAAGTTTCACGTTATTGCCTACAAGCCAAAGTATATCCACATATTCGTTGAGGGAACGAGGAACGACGTCAGCGCGCTGAAGGAGGAGGCAAGAGCCTACATCAAGCTCCCAGAAAAACTGAAGGAGAAAAAGGGATTCATAAAGATAAAGATTGAAAAGGGCAATATACTGCTCCCGACAAGGTCTGTCAGAATCGTTGCCTTCTCGCCGAAAACCATAGATGTAAAAGTTGAAAGGCTCATTAAAAAGGTTGTTCCAGTGAAACTTGAAGCCTACGGGATCAGGGAGGGCTACAGGCTCATACTCTCACCAAACTACGTTACCATTCACATACCCGAATCTGAAAAGGGCAAGGTCAGGTTTGTCAGGACGGAGAAGGTCGATATAAGCAGTATAAAGGGGAATGCTGAACTTTACCTTAACGTTGAAACAGCTTACAAGCCAAACCCGAAAAGGGTAAAGCTCATCATCAGGAGGATGGATGAAGGCACCTAAGAGAAAGCTTTTCGGAACGGACGGCATAAGGGGGGTGGTCAACAGGTTCCCCCTGACACCTGAGATGGTTCAGAAGATAGGGATGGCAACGGGGTATTACCTGAAGGCTAAGTTTCCCGAAAGGCGCCCAACCGTCATAGTCGGAATGGATACGAGGAACTCCTCACCGATGATATGCACAGCCCTCATCAGCGGGCTTACCTCCGTCGGCGTAGACGTCATAGACCTCGGGATAACAACAACCCCGTCAGTATCCTTTGCCGTAAAGGAGTCCGACGCCCTGATGGGAATAGTGGTTTCAGCATCCCACAACCCATTCCAGTACAACGGTTTGAAGTATTTCGGCGCAAACGGAAAGAAGTTCTCAGAGCTTGAGGAGGCATCCCTCGAGCTCGTGATATTCAACAAGTACGAGCTTCCAAAATCTTCCCCCGAAGAGGTTGGAAGGCTCTTCAACGGGGAAAACCTCAAGCTCGACTACGTGAGGATGATTGAGGAAGCAGGTAAAAGGCTTTCCGGGCTGAGGGTTGCGCTGGACTGTGGCAACGGAGCAACCTATCTCTTAGCCCCTAAAATCTTCAGGGATCTCGGAGCAGAAGTATTCGAGTTCGGAACGGAACCCGACGGCTTTAACATAAACCGTGAGTGTGGAGCGACCAACCCGGAGTTCCTATCGGAAAAGGTAATGGAGACCAAGGCTGACATTGGCTTCTCCTACGACGGTGACGGCGACAGGTGCATAGCTGTTGATGAGAGGGGAAACATCGTTGACGGAGACCAGATAATTGCTCTGCTCGCATCCCACTTCAGGGAGAAAAGGGTCGTCGCAACCGTTATGAGCAACATCGGGCTTGAGCTGTTCCTGAGGAGCAGGGGGATTGAGCTTTTAAGGGTTCCTGTCGGGGACAGAAACGTCTCCGAGAAGATGGATGAGGTTGGCTCAACCATTGGCGGGGAACAGTCCGGACACGTGATTGTCAAGAGCTTCATGGAAACGGGCGATGGCATCCTGACCTCCATCCTTGTCTCATCGATAGTAAGGGAGAGCGGGAAAAGGCTCTCCGAGCTTGTATCTGAGATGAGGAAGTATCCCCAGAAGCTGAAAAGCCTGAAGGTAAAGGAGAAAAAGGAGATTGAAAGGCTGAAAAGGGTAAAGAGGTCTGTGGAGGAGGCTGAAAAGCTCTTGGGAGATAGGGGAAGGGTGCTCCTGAGGTATTCGGGGACTGAGCCCGTTATAAGGATTATGGTTGAGTCGGAAGATGAAAAGCTCATCGACAGGGCTATGGAAGGGATAATCAAAGCTCTCGAGGAGGAAGGGCTGATTGACGGGAAGCGTGAATGATGTTCTCCTCTCCATCGTCAGGGAGATGAAGCAGGGGTTAAAACCTTTCATCTGCGTAAGGCAGTTCGACTCCTACATAAGGCTCTTCCTTGCCAAAAACTACAGAAACCCCCTTGTAGGGGAGTTCTCGGGAACGATTCAGAGCTTTGCCCTGAAGCTTCTCAGGGAGAACCTGAGAAACCTGCGCCTCATGTCCGATCAGGAGAGGCTATTCGTCGTATCGGAAGCGCTCAGGCTTTCAGGCGATAACCACTACGGGAAGCTCTCCTACGTGAGGATAGTTGATGAGAGGCTGAGGAACCTGAAGGAGCACTCGCTGGATGTGGAGGAGCTGAACAGGTTAGCCGAATCGGTCGATGACAAAAGGCTGAAAGCGAAGATTCTGAAAACGGCGAAAGTCCTTGATATCTACAGCTCCCTGACAGGGAAGCTCGGAGCTTACGACATATTCTCCATAATGGATGAGGCAAGGGGGCTGAAAACGGACGTTGACAGGATCTACCTGTTCATGCTTCCCCATATCCTCCCGAAGGAGGTTGAGTTCATATCATCCCTCGGAAGGGAAGTAACCGTTGTTACGGCAGATACCAACAACTCCTTCTTCTCAAGGCTGTGGCTCGACAACCTCAGGATACTTCCCCGGGAGTGGAATATCCTCAGGATATCTCCCCCACAGGAGGCAAAAAACTTCAAGTTCAACGCACCAAAGGTCTCAGAGGGAAGGATAAGGTTCAGGAAAGCCTCATTCTCGACGATGAGCGAAGCTGTAAAGCTTGCTGCGAACTGCGTAAAGTACCTCATAGCAAGGGGGGTGGAACCGAACAGGATAGCTATAACGGGGAGGGAGCTTGAGGGAATAGAGGTTCTTATATACGATATGCTGAGGAAGTTTGGAATCCCCATAAACCTTCAGACAAGGGGAATTCCCCTCCTCTCGAACCCGGTAATCAAGTACTTCATGAACGTCCTTGAACACTTCCGGACGGGGGTGGAGGTTGACAGGGACCCGTTCAAGGGAAGCTCATCGATACTCGACCTCGTTGAGAGGCACAGCAAACTCCCACTGAAGGGCTGGCTGAAGCTGCTGCTTCAATCCTTTGACCTCCTTGAAGGGGAAGAGAGGGTAAAGGATCAGGTAAAAAAAGTACTTAATGAGATTGAAAACCTTGAGAGCAAGGGGATACTGAGGAGTGAGGATGTAAGGAGGGAGGAGCTGAAGGAGAAGCTCGTCCACCTCTTCTCAAACAGGTTCTACCTCATCGAGGAGAACGAACCATTTGGAGTCCATGTCTGCTCCCCCGAAGCCGTCCCCTCAATAAACCCGAAGGCTGTAATAGTGTTCAACCTTTCGGAAGGGGTATACCCGAGAGCTTTCCCCTTCGACCCCGACTTCTCATTTGAGGAGAGGGAAAAGGTTAACAGACTGATCTCAAACGGGAACCTTATGCTTGAACCCCTTGCAAGCAGAATGAGGCTCATAAGCTACGAATTCACAACCTTTTATAACCTGCTATCAACCTCACCGGAAGATGTAATCTTCCTGTTCGGGACAAGGGGGAAATCCCTCTTTTTAAACATGGTCGAGAGGGTAGCAAACGTTGAGGAGCTTGAGAGGAAAGCGTTTTCAAACACAAGCCTGAACTGCTACATGGTATACAGGGGGAAGAAGGAACCGGAAAGCCTTCCGGAAAAAGGCGTCGATGCATGGATAAGAAAGCTTAAGGGGGAAAAGGAGTTTAACTTCATCATCAAACCCTCAACCGTTAAGAGGTATCTCCCCAATCTCTCCGTAACGGACATAGTCTCATACCTCAACTGCCCCACAGATTTCATGTTCAGGAAGCTTCTGAGACACGAGGAACCCCACTCGGTGGAGACCATCGAGGGAATTATCTACCACGAGATGATAAACAGGCTTTTAGGTTTTGAATTTGATAACTCCGTATTTGAGGAGGTCTTCAACAGGTTTGTGCCGGAAAATCCAAAAATCCAGTACCTCAAGCCCTTCATAAGGGAGAACATCAGGAAGTTCCTCCTGCTCTTCAGGGACGATGAGCTGTTCAGCAGCAGAGCTGAGAGGGAAAAGCCTCTCACGGTCAGGATTGCCGAGTTCTGCCTCAGGGGAAGAGCCGACTGGGTTGTGAAGGACGGAGACTCCTACAGGGTTGCCGACTTTAAGAGGTCTTCCGTCAGCGACAGGGATTACGCCCCCGGAAAGAAGAAGGCGTGTCAGGTAGTCCTCTACGGACTATCCCTGTTTGAGGAAGACGTTATCAGGTCATTCAAAAGGGGGAACTACATGAGGGTTGATTTCAGCTTCGTGAGCGTTCCGAAGATAAGCCGCAGGGGAACTTCCTGGAAGCTCTCATTTTCAGGAAATCGGAACAGGAACGGTATCCTCAACAACCTTGCCTGGTCATACCTCTCCCTCAAGCTGATAAACTCCGGCTTCTTCATACCCTATGAGATATCACCCTATAGGAAACCGTACAGGGGAAAGCTCTTCTCAATGAGGAGAACGGGAAACTGCAGCTACGACTGTTACCTCCCGTCTGACTACATAGATGAGTGCGTGAGGAAGGTTGAGGAGAAGCTGAACGAGGTAAAGGATAAGCTCCTTAACTGAAAAGCCTTCTCATTCTGATTATTCCAGCCTCTATCCTCACAAATGTCATGCTCTTCCTGTCAAACCTTGA
>CAZIVU010000055.1:0-7716 GCA_964542865.1 uncultured bacterium
TACCTGCCTCCATAACATAGTGTATACAGTTTACACCTCAATCACCTTTAAACTCTTCCCAAAACGTTCTTTCAGGAATTTGATAACTTCCTCCTTTAGCTCTGGAGATGATACCTCAAGGGTAAAACGCACCCTTTTCCTCTCAAGCTCCTTGACCGTCTCCGCTGCTTTCTCTACAAGATTTTTCCATTCTTCAAAGTTCTCTACCCTCCTTGCTTTCTCAAGATGGTCCTCGATCTCTTGCTCGTAAGGGTCAAGTTTTATATCCTCAAGCCTTTTCTTTCTCATCTTTCCTCTCCCAAATAACGTTTTGTGTATTTCCGGCTTGGATAAGCTGTTATCAGTCTTAACTTATTCACTTTTCTTTCCATTGGCGCAACCCAAGTGTATCCGTCAATTTCAACTATCAGAAGTTTCTGTTTTGGGTACTTTTTCTGATTCGGATGGTTCAGAATATCAAGGAGAGCGCCTGAGTTAATGGCTCGAACGACCTCCTCAAAAGTTATTTTCCGTTTCTCTGAAAGCTCAACATTTTTCTTCTCATCCCATTCGAACATACTGCTTCCTCACATGGCTACCAGAAAGATAATGTTTGCTTCCTATTAAGAGTATCTCTCTCATTTTCACATAGCATAGTATTGTAGTTAACCCACTTGCGAAGGAGAATGGAGAGCAGTTCCATTACCTCCAGCATGGAGCAACCGAGATTGGAAAGCGCCGTCACGATGAGGATGTCTCCTTCCTGTTCTTCTTCCCAGAAGCGGTCTCCTCAAGCATCTCAACCTTTCCGGGCATCCTGCCGTTTGCATACTTGTAGGTGTAAACGGTTGAATTTTTGAACCTGAAATTAACCCCGTTTTTCAAGATATCTGCCGTTTAAAAGTCAAACTCATAATCATCAAGGTCGTCTAAGGGCTCATCCTCTATGACGTAGTTCTCCTTTTCTGGTTCCTCAACCTTTGTCTGGATAAAGGACTCGTTCAGGTTCTCAAACCGCGTTAGCTCTTTTATGAATGAGAGCTTTACCGTTCCGGTTGGTCCGTTCCTCTGCTTTGCGATTATTATCTCGGCAACCCCCTGCTCCTCCGGAGGAGGTTCCTTCTTGTAGACCTCGGGCCTGTGGATGAAGATGACGACGTCCGAGTCCTGCTCAATGCTGTTGTGTACGATAAAGTCGTTTGCTACAAAGTTGTGAACTTCCGGGACGGTCATATCGTAAACATCCTCCACTCCGAGCTCCCTGATTTCGGTAATTTCGTCCCAGAGGATATCCGAACCTGACAGGTGGTAGAGGTTCTCATCTTCAAGGGCACGGGATACCCTTCTGAGCCTCTCTCGTGATAGCCCGGACTTGAAAAGCGTTGTCCCACAGTAGGAGGTGTTGATCCGTTTTGACAGCGCTCTCCAGCTAAGACCTGAACGCTCCTTTGCAGGTTTAACGTAAACTTCCCATACGTCGGAAGGGATGGTGTCGAAGTTGGGGTTAAACTTCCTGTCCTTTAGGAGCTTCAATGCTTCTGGAATTACTCTTCCCCGTCTGCCGAAACACCCAACTTCACTCAGGAACTTGATACTGCTGATTTTGTCAACAACGTGGAGCTGGTATACAGGTCTGTATCCAGATTTGTGTGAGATGAGGATTTTAGAGAGTATTCCGAGCCTTAACAGCAGGTGCTGAAGCTGTTCAACCAATGTTTTACTTGACGAGGCATAGTATATGGAAACCTTCCCTTTTGAGATGCTGATGTTCCCATCCGTTGCCCATATGTGTTTGAGAAACAGCCTTATCAACCTTCTATCGCACGAGAAGAGGGCTTCAGGCAGTTTCTTTTCGGGAGCTCTGACCCTTTCCAAGCCGAGCTTCTCAAACCAGAGTGTTATCGGATGCCTTTTCCCGTAGGTTAAACGGTAGGAGGATGGAAGGTAAAGGTGATACCAATTTTTCTGCTTAACGATTTTCCCCTTAATTCCAAAGAGCCTGTAAGCTGCTGCCCTGACAAACCTTATATTCTTTCTATCCGATGAGGTATAGTGGTAAGGTTGCCTTGGCAGTATGCAGCCATCTCCCAGAAGGTGAGCGAGTAAGGTTACCTCAAGGGGGAGAAGATTCCTTGCTTTGTAGTTGAACCTGTACTCCCTCGGAACGGCTATTCTGTCTCCTACCCTAAGGTTATCGAGCCTTGTCCAGCCGGAGATTTTCAGGAAAGGATGGTTTGCGCTTGCCTTAATCTCCCTTCCCGAGCGCGTTCTGATGAGGTAAACCTTTTTCCTTCCCGATGGGAAAACCTTCACCGCCCGAAACTTGCATACCTTGAAGTTCTCATCGAGAGCAAGCGTATTGACGGTTTTACCCACAAGCTCCTTTATCGGGATTCTCTTTCCGGTGTCTGCATCTATGATGAGGGTATCCCCTGTCAGGCAGCCGCTTTCTCTCAGGTCTGCAAGCTGGGGTCTCTTATCAGCCCTGTGTTCAACCTGTCTTGAGAGCTGTGATAGTGCGATGACGGGTATGTCAAGCTCCTTTGCAAGGCTTTTAAGGGACCTTGATATCTCCGAGACCTCCTGCTGCCGGTTCTCCGTTCTCTTAATTCCCTTCATAAGCTGAAGGTAGTCGATGATGAGAAGGTCAAGTCCCCTTTCGCTCTTTAGCCTTCTTGCTTTAGCCCTTGCATCAAGGATGGAGATTGCAGGGGTATCATCTATGAAGAGGGGAGCATGCCTTATGGTGTCGCTTGCCTTTATGAGGGAGTCAAGCTCCTGAGCCGTGAGGAATCCCGTCCTTATCTTCTGGAGGGGTATGCGGGATTCCTGTGCAAGGAGCCTCATTACCAGCTGCTCCTTTGACATCTCAAGGGAGAAGAACGCAACGTTTTTCCCCTCCCTGACGGAGACGTTGTAGGCGATGGAGAGGGATAGCGCCGTTTTCCCCATAGATGGCCTTGCGGCTATTATTATCAGGTCTGAGTTGTGGAGCCCCGAAGTCCTGTTGTCTATCTCAAAGAACCCGGTCGGGATTCCCGTTATCATCTCCCTCCTTGAGGCAAGCTCCTCAAGGCTCCTCACAACTTCCGGCACTATCTCCGAAACGGGCACGAGGGTGTTTGATATCCTTGCCTCAGATAGGGAGAAGACCTCCCTCTCAAGCTCATCTATGAGAAGGTCGGGGTCCGGCGTTGTCTCAATCTTTTTGTTTATCTCCTCGGTTACGTCAACGATTCTCCTGAGGAGGGATTTATCCTTTATGACCTTGCAGGCTGACTCGAACTTCTCAGGGTTGTCGAGGGCAAACTCAACCATGTACCCGACGTACTCGGCACCCCCGACAGCCTTGAGTAGGTTCCTCTTTTCAAGCTCATCCCTGTAGGAGATTTCGTTGAGCTGAGCTTCGGTGTACCCCTCGGCAAGGAGCCCCCTTATGAACTTGAAGAACTCCTTGTGTTCGGCTTTAAAGAAATCCTCGGGTTCAAGCAGCTCAACAGCTTTAAACGCATACGATGGCTGAACGATAATCGTTCCGAGGACTGAAAGCTCGGCTTCGATCGAGAATGACTTCATCCGGACAGCCCCTTTTCGGCAAGCTCAACGGCTTTGAATATGGCTTTTGCCTTGTTCACGGTCTCCTTAGCCTCAAGCTCGGGAACCGAATCGGCGACGATCCCCGCTCCAGCTTGAATATATACCCTGTCCTTTCTGATAACAGCCGTTCTTATGGCTATGGCTGTATCCATGTTACCGTCAAATGAGAAGTAGCCAACGGCTCCTGCGTATACTCCCCTCCTTGATGGCTCAATCTCGTCGATTATCTGCATAGCCCTGACCTTTGGAGCGCCAGATACCGTCCCTGCAGGGAAGCATGCCCTTATCACATCAAACGCATCCTTCCCCTCCTCGATCTCACCTACGACGTTTGAGACTATGTGCATGACGTGGGAGTACCTTTCAACAACCATGAGCTCCGTTACCTTCACGGACCCCGGTTTTGATACCCTTCCAACATCGTTCCTTGCAAGGTCAACTAACATTATGTGTTCTGCTCTTTCCTTCTCATCGGAGAGGAGCTCCCTTTCAAGCTCAACATCCTCGGCTTCCGTTCTTCCCCTCCTCCTTGTTCCTGCTATTGGCCTTGTCTCAATCGTTTTTCCTTCAAGCCTTACGAGGACTTCAGGGGATGCACCGGCGATTTTCAGGTCCCCGTAGTCAAGGAAGTACATGTACGGGGATGGGTTTATAAACCTCAAAGCCCTGTAGAGGTCTACAGGTTCCCCGCAGAAGCTCTTCTCGAACCGCCTTGAGAGGACAACCTGTATTATATCCCCGTCCCTTATGTACTCCTTTGCCCTCTCAACAGCAGCCATAAACTCCCCGTCGGGGAAGTTTACGCTCCAATCCCCGGAAGGCATGCACCTTTCCCTTTCCAGAGATACCTCGCTCCCTAAAAGGCTTTCAACCTTTTCTATCCTCTTCAAAGCCCTCTCATAGCATATTTCTGCGTTCCTCTCCCCCTTCAGGATTACATAGCTGATTATCGTTATGGTCTTCCTTACGTTGTCAAATACAAGGAGCACCTCGGGGATTGAGAAGAGCATATCGTACATGAAGGAGTCCTCTTTGTCCGGGTTGACGTTTACCTTCGGCTCAAAGAAGCTCACAGCATCGTAGCTGAGGAAGCCAAAAAACCCTCCCCATATCTTTGGAAGTCTCCCATCCCTGTAAGGTCTGAATGAGCTGAAAACGTCCTTCAGCACCTCGACGGGATCCCTTTCAAAGCTCCTGACGGATACCTCTCCAAGCTCATCTATCTCAACGAACCTTCCCTTGCTCTTTACGGTAACGCAGTTCCCGATGCCTATTATGGAGAACCTTCCCCACTTCTCACCACCCTCAACGCTCTCAAAAAGAAGGTTTGCCCCCATCGGCTTCAGCTTCAGGAATGCGGAGAGCGGAGTTTCAAGGTCCGCAAGGACCTCCTTGAATACCGGGATAAGGTTGTATCCCTTTCCTTTCAGCTCCTTTACCTTTTCAAAGCTGTGCATGACATCTCCGGATGGCTATCGGCAGATTATACTACTTTAGGGGCTCTATCATATCCACCGGGACTTCCGCCTTAGGGCTCATCTTTACCGCTTTGAGGAGTATGAGAACCCTCTCCTCCCCGCTCCTTGCCCTTAGAACCTCACCGATAAACCCCCTGAACGGACCCTCCCTGATGATGACCTCATCCCCCTCGCGGAAAACCCTCTCCCTGCTTACCGTTCTCCCCTCAACCTGTCTCAGCCTTTCGATGAGCTTCCCGTCCACGGATGGGACGTTCTCCCCGAACCTTACAACCCTCCTCACGCCCCTTGCGTAGTTAACGTTCAGGAAGTCATTTTTGAGGGAGAACCTTGCGAACATGTAGAGGGGGAAGAGGGGTTCAACCTTCTCAACCTTTCCCCGCTTGAACCTTACCTTTGGGTAGAAGGTCTCAATGCCTATCCTTGAAAGCTGAGCCTCAACAACCTTTTCCTTTGAGGGCTTAATGTGGACGATGTACCATCTCTTTTCCATTCGTTCCCGTAGAAAACCGATTGGTGGATAATAAATTTAACCCCGGAGAGTTGGCAGTAAAGGGAGAGCGATGAAGGTATCCGAGTTTGACTATAACCTTCCGAAGGAGCTGATAGCGAAGTATCCCGCCACCCCGAGGGATAGCTCGAGGCTCCTCGTGCTTGACAGGGGAAGCGGGAAGGTTGAGCACAGGGTGTTCAGGGATATTGTGGACTACATCGGAAGGGGAGACGTCCTTGTCCTTAACGATGCGAAGGTAATCCCTGCAAGGCTTTTAGGCTCACTTGACACCGGAGGAAAGGTTGAGGTCTTCCTTGTCAGGAGGCTGGAGAGGAACGTGTGGGAGGTTCTCTCAAAGCCTGCAAGGAAGATGAGGGTTGGGAGGTTTGTCAGCTTTGGTGAGGGGCTTGAGTGTAAGGTCATAGACTTTTTAGGAGAGGGGAAGAGGGTTGTAAGGTTTTCGGGGGAGAACGCTGAGGAGAAGATCTGGAAGATAGGGAAGGTTCCCCTTCCACCCTACATTGAGAGGGAGGAGGTTGCGGAGGACAGGGAGAGGTACCAGACGGTATTTGCAAGGAGGGAAGGGGCGGTTGCAGCTCCGACGGCAGGACTCCACTTCACCGAGGAGCTCCTCGGCAGGCTGAGGGAGGAAGGCGCAGTTGTCAAGTTCCTGACCCTTTACGTGGGGCTTGGAACGTTCAAGCCCGTTAAGGTTGAGAGCGTTGAGGAGCACAGGATGGAGAGCGAGGCTTATGCGATACCTGAGGACACGGCGGAGGCTGTAAACGCTGCAAAGCATGAGGGAAGGAGGGTTATAGCCACCGGAACAACGGTTACGCGGGCGCTTGAGAGCGCGTTCGGGAGGGACGGTGTAAAGCCCGGAGAGGGGATAACGGACCTTTTCATATACCCGGGTTATAATTTTAAGGTTGTGGATGCGCTTATTACAAACTTTCATCTGCCGAGGTCAACGCTCCTCATGCTCGTTTGCGCCTTTGCAGGGAAGGAGAGGGTTCTGAATGCTTACAGGGAAGCTGTTGAGAAGGGTTATAGGTTTTACAGCTTCGGTGATGCTATGCTTATCCTTTAATGCCCTTGCCTATGACTTTTCCGGTGAGGAGCTGAAGTACGAGCTTTACTGGACGATATTCCACATAGCCGATGCGAAGGCTGAGGTTGAAAGAATTGACGGGAAAACGCTGAAGTTCAAGGGAAAGGTAAGCACAGCCGGTGTTGCAAGGTGGTTCAAGAGGATAACGGACAGGGGTTACTCAATCTGGGATGAGGAGAGGAAAGTTCCCATTAAAACGTACATATCCCAGAAGGAGGGGGACTACGTAAGGGAGAAGATATACCTTTACGACCTGAAGGGTGGAAGGGTCACGTTTATAAAGAGGAAGAGGGGAAGGAGGGACCAGGTAAGGGAAAACAGGATTCCATCACTTCCCTTTCAGGATATGATATCCGCCCTTTACTACTTCAGGAGGTACGGGGATTTCAGGGTTGGGAGGACAACCGCCTTTACCATCTGTGTTGATGGGAAGTTCTACACCGCAAAGGTGAGGGTCGTATCAAAGGAGAGGATAGATACCCCTTTCGGAGAGGTGGAGACCTTCAAGTGTTCACCGTCAAAGGAGCTTTCCATGAAGGGCTCCTTTGAGAGGAAGGGTGATGTTTTCGTGTGGTTCACGGCCGATGAGAGGCATCTGCCGGTCAAGGTTGTCGGGAAGGTCAAGCTCGGAAGCGTAAGCGCTGTCCTCGTTCTTGCAAAGGGGAAGGGTTTTGAGCTTAAGAGGAGGGAGAGGAGCGTTGAGGAGGTGAAGAGGATGTTCCTTGAGGGGAGGATATGATGTTTGACGTGAAGACGCCGCTCCTTGCCGTTGACGGCATAGTGAACGTCCAGAACGAGAGGGGGGAGTTCGTTGGGATTGTCCTGATAGAGAGGAGGTATGAGCCAGTTGGCCTTGCCCTTCCGGGAGGTTTCGTTGAGGTCGGGGAGACCGTTGAGGAGGCGGTTATCAGGGAGATGAAGGAGGAGATAGGTCTTGACGTTGTTGTTCTGGGTCAGTTTCACGTTTACTCGGACCCAAAGAGGGACCCGAGAAGGCACACGGTGTCCGTTGTCTTTGATTGCGTTGCGAGGGGAGAACCGAAGGGAGCCGATGATGC